>JAIOTL010000073.1 GCA_021106775.1 Planctomycetota bacterium
GGTACTTCCACCGGAAATAAAGCGATTACGGAAGACAGCGAGTTGATGACAAGATTCAAAGTTGTTGGTGAGCTTAGCGACTTATTCACAGTTAAATCGGATTATGCACCTGTTATTGAGACTTTACTCGGTGATTTTTCAGATTCTCTGGTTGTAAAGACGCAGAATGCTGCCTTTGATGCACTCGATTATCTTGACAAGCATGGTTTTGGGGGTGCTCAGCTCATCGTGGAGGAATTACTTCGGAAAGATTCTGAGATTTACGATGCGGAAGAATCTGAATTCATTGAAGGCATCGCCTACGATCTTGTGAAAATCAAAAACAAAAAGAATGAAAAAATTCTGTCAGCACTACTTGGTAAAACAATCGTTGTTTCGGATATCAAGGTTGCTGGTGAACTTATGGGCAAAATCCCGGATAATATCGGTATAATCACGATGAACCGGGAATTTCTGCGCAAACCGGCATTTTTCTCGGGAAGACCTGAAGAAACCGGAATCATCACAATCAAAGCACAAATTGACCTGCTTGCAACCGAAATCGACGCTGACAACAAAGAAATCGAGCATCTGCAAGTTAAACATGCTGAGCTTGAGAAATCAGTCGAACTTATTGCAGAATCTATCCAAGATTTGTCTCAAAAAATGAAAGACCTTGAAAAACAGGCTTCCGGAAGAATATCTGCGGCAGAAAGCCATAAAAATCAAATCTTGGACATCGAAAAAGATATTGAAGTCTTTAGCAAAGAAAAAACCGAAAGTGAAAAGGAATTGCACACTCTGACCGATGAATTGAAATCAAACAAAACCAAAGAAAACGAAATTAACAAAAAACTTGCAGACCTTGATGATAAAAAGGACGAAATCGAAAGTGCTCTCGTAAAAATGAGCCGAAGATTGACAAAACTTCACGATGAAATCAATGACCATAAAATCGATCTTGCCGAGATTTCAGGTGAATACAAAAACCGCAAAGCGTCTATCACCAATATCGAAGATAAATTGAGTTCATTCGAAACTGAAGATGAAAACCTACGTTCGAAAATCGAAGAATACAAAATCCTGAAGGAATCTTCGATTAAGGAAATTGAATCCTCCGATTCTGTCGTAGCCTCAGCCAAAGAAACAATTGATGCGTTGAAACACGATGCTGATGCGCTTACAAGCAAGAAAGACAGCATCGAGGAAGAATATTTGACTGTTAGAGCAGATTTCGACAAGCATCAAGGTGAATCTCAAACCAAGCAGAATAAATTGACGGAGATGAAAGTTAAAAACGACACAGCATTTGAGCGTCTGCAGGAGTTAAAATCGACGTCAGAAAGCGAGATGAACATTGACCTTGAGGAAGTTACGAGAACCTATGTCGCTGAAATACCGCCGATTAATGAAATTGAGGAAGAAATTAAATCACTGGAAGATAAAATCCGCAAACTTGGCAACATCAACCAGGAAGCAATCGATGAACTTGAAGATTTAACGAAGAAAAGCGATTTTCTTAGTAATCAGGAGCATGACCTGCTTGATGCGCGAAACAAACTACGGGATGTCCTCGTGGCGCTGGAAACAAAATCGCAGGAACTTTTCATCGAAACCTTCGATTCGGTGCGCGAAAACTTCAATCGCCTGTTCCGCAAGCTCTTCGACGGTGGTTCTGCGGATGTTTTCTTAGAAGATCCTAATGATATCCTGAACTCAGGAATTGAAATACGCACCACGCTTCCGGGTACAAAACCCATGATGCTTTCGCTTCTTTCAGGCGGAGAACGTGCGCTGACTGCAATTGCACTGCTTTTCTCGATATTCCTTACCAAACCATCGCCGTTCTGCATCCTCGACGAAGTTGACGCACCGCTTGATGAGGCAAACGTAAATAGGTATTGTGCGATGCTGAAAGAATTCAGCGAGACTACGCAGTTTCTGACTGTTACGCATTCGCGAATTTCGATGGCAAATACCGATATTCTTTATGGAGTTACTATGCCCAGAGCAGGCATCAGCACGAAAATCGCAATTGAACTTGAACACATCACCGACATCATCGACGAAGACGAACTCGCAGACTAATTTTAGCCACAGAGGTGCGTAAACGCACATTTACTTTCGACCCTGAAGGTTGATTTGTAGGTCTCCCATGCTGTTTGCGAAGAATTTAGCCACAGAGCCACAGAGAACCCAGACAGAATTTGGTAGGACAGGCATCCTTGCTTGTCATTGATGATACACAACCCATCCAACATCATTGCGAGGGAGTGAAACGACCGTAGCAATCTCATGGGTTCCATCGATGATTCACAAACACACAAATTATTTACAATCATCTTAAAGCGTTGTTCGTTCTTCGCTATCGCTAACAGAATTTAATAAATGTCATTCCCCACTTGATTGGGAATCCAGTAACCTTGCATAGTCTCTGAGATTACTTCGCTATGCTCGTAATGACATTCTTTCAGTATTTAGTAGACATCGTCAATTAGTCGTAAATCCTAATTATTTGATGTTCTAGCCTGGATTCTTCGGTCGCATTCGCACCCTCTGAATGACAATTTTCAAAACTGGGAGAGGAAGCGGATGTCGTTCTCGAAGAAATGGCGGATGTCCATGATTTTGTGGCGAATCATTGTCAAGCGGTCTGCTCCCATTCCAAACGCGAAGCCGGAATATTCTTCAGGATCAATCCCGACAGTACGCAAAACGTTCGGGTCAACCATGCCACAACCAAGCATCTCAAGCCAAGCATAACTTCCCTTGAGTCGAACATCAACTTCCGCACTCGGTTCAGTAAACGGGAAGAAATGCGGACGTAAACGCCATTCAAAATCGATGCCCGCATAATATGAATGCAGAAATTCATCGAGAACCGTTTTCATGTCCATAAATGTGATTCCCTTGTCAACAACCAAGCCCTCAACCTGATGGAACATAAAATGATGCGTGGCGTCCACGGTGTCAGGGCGGTAAACTCTGCCGGGTCCGATAACGCGAATGGGCGGCTTTTCCTTCTCCATGACACGAATCTGCACCGTCGATGTCTGCGAACGCAAGAGCATTCCGTTGTCCAGAATGAAATTATCTTCAGGGTCACGCGCCAGATGACCTTCGGGGATGTTGAGTGCATCGAAATTATGTGCTTCATCCTCGATTTCAGGTCCATCGACAACCTTGAAACCCATGCTGCGGAAAATCTCAATAATATCGCGCATTGTTTTCGTGAGCGGGTGTAAATATCCGCGTTCAGGCATGTCTCCGGGACGAGTGATGTCAAACTGATAATCTTTTATCGGTTCTGCAGATTCCTGCAATTTTGCGAGTGCAGACTTGAATGCGCCTTCAATCTTCTGCTTAAACGGGTTGAAAAGCATGCCGAATTCCTTTTTCTCCTCAACGCTCATGTCTTTTATTGATGCCTGAAGCTTCTTAAGCTCGCCTTTACGCCCGAGGAATTTTACACGCACATCATCAAGCATTTGTGAATTTTGTGCACTATCAAAGGCTTGTAGTGCTTCCTGCTCAAGCTTTTCAAGTTTTTCTTTCATGTCTTACTCCCGTTTTGGGCATTCAAAACGCCTATAAATCAGCTAAAATTTACTAGTACACTGTAACAAAAGTTTCAGTGAATGGTAGAACAGGCATCCCTGCCTGTTTACATTGATTGTGAGTGACAGGCTAGGAAGCCTGTCCTACCGAAACTTTTACTATAAAAATCTTTTTCAGGTTCAAAGAATCTGTGCAATTCAGCTTGAACAATTATCTGAGCCTGAAAACCAGGTACTCAACTGCTGAATTCAACCTCGAAATCACGTGAAATCGCTCAATTGATGCAAGTGTGTCAAAAATCGGTGGAGTCATGGTTTTCCCGCTTATGGCAATCCTTACAGCCATAAAAAATGCTGTCCGCTCTTTCTTACTCTCCCAACCCTTCGATTGCAAAACATCTTCCGCAGTCTGCTCAAGCTTTTCAAGTGTCCATTCATCGCCGCCCAGCGCGGATAAAGCCTTTTGGTAGGCTAGCAGAGCGTCCTTCAGGTTCTCAAGTCCAATCTTGCGAATATGCTTGCTGTCCCACGGGTCTTTCCACGTAGGAATATCCCAGGCGTTATAAAACCAGTTCTGTGCCGTGAAATCCGAAAAAACTTCCATACGCTCAGTTGCAAGGTTTCCAAGCCTGTCAACCCAGTCCTCGAAATAATTCATCAGACGTTTTTTGAACTGTTCGGACTTTTTCTCTGCAAGCTCGCGCATATAATGAGTATTGACGTTCTTGAGTTTAACGAGGTCAAAATATGCGCCTTCACCCTTTCTCATGCGTTCAATCTCGAAGCTTTTCTCAAATTCATCAAGCGTGAATATTTCTTTGTCTTCCGGGAACGAGTAATTCAGCAGTCCAAAGAAATTTATGAGTGCTTCGGGCATAAAACCAGCAGCACGATAAAAATCAACGGAAACAGGATTCCTGCGTTTGGAAAGTTTCTTACCGCCTTCGCCCATCATCCACGCCATGTGAATAAATTTGGGCTTTTCCCAGCCGAACGCCTCGTACATAAACCAATGATACGGCGTTGTGTCCTGCCATTCAAGACCGCGAATAACATGCGAAATCTTCATCAGATGGTCGTCAACGACGTTCGCGAGGTGATATGTCGGGAATCCGTCGGATTTCAGCAAGATAATGTCCGTAAGTTCGGTGCAACTGACTTTGCGTTCACCGCGGAGGTAATCCATCCAGCGTATTTCACCGTCTTTCGGCACGTTGAGCCTGAGGACAAACGGTTCTCCGCTCTCCTCTTTTTCTTTTTTCTCTGCATCACTTAGATGCAGGCAATGCTTGTCATATCCGATGTGTTCTTTGTTCGCCTGCTGACGTTTGCGCAAGAGGTCAAGCCTTTTCGGTGTGCACCAGCATTTGTAAAGAACGCCTTTTTCAAGAAGAATCTGCGCGTGTTCCCGATAATACTTTGTTCTCTCACTTTGCCGATATGACTCAAATGGTCCGCCAACATCCGTGCCTTCGTCCCAGGTTAAACCCAGCCATTTCAGCGAGTCGATAATCATCGTCTCGTAAACGGGTTTCGAACGTTCCTGGTCAGTATCCTCAATGCGCAGAATAAATTGACCGCCGTGTTTCTTCGCAAAAGTCCGATTAAAAAGTGCTGTGTACGCTGTCCCAACGTGAACAGGACCCGTCGGCGAAGGGGCAATCCTTGTGCGAACCTCCATTATTTTCTCCATAATAAGGCTGTGTTTGAAAAATCAATAATTGTCATTCCTGCGAAAGCAGGAATCCAGCTAACCTAATTGATATAGCGGATTCTGGATTCCCAATCAAGTTGGGAATGACATAAAAGATGTTTTTCAAACGCAGCATAGCTAAAACGAGGATTTTACTTTTTAATATTTAAAATGCAAATCTTGAAACCTTTACATTGTCTAATCTTTAAATTATTGTAAGCCCTATCGATTTAATGAGTTTTGAATGAAACATGCCATATTTGTTGCGAACATACTGTTGATTATATCAGCTTGTTACGGTGTCAGCTTTTCACAAGATTTTTTGCCACAGCCTCTTGAAGAACCCGGTAGCAAACGTGATCTGACCTTTCAGGATATATGGAAAGCGTTTGGTCCTGCACAAATTCGGAATCAATCAGCTCTCAAGGTTGCCGCACTTGAATGGTTGCCTGATAATCCTGAAACAATACCTGTTGGTACATATCGAACAGATTTCGCCATAACTCATGCAAACCACTGGGGTGATATGCCTGAGTATCTAATTGATGGTGAGACTACCAGAATGGAGTTGCGTTTTGCCCTGGGCGTGCGTGATGACCTTGAATTTGAGCTGGCATATGCTGGTTTCTGGCGTGGTGGTGGAATTTTTGATGGAATTATCGAGAATTTTCATGACTTTTTTCGCATAACTCAATCCAGGCGCAATAATTATCCTCGAAATAAACTTGCATTCTTGCTTGACCCAAAAGACCCAGACACTCGCTATATTATTACGGATAATAGTGCAGGTTTCGGTGCTGGTGATATCTTGTTAAAACTCAAGTATCAAATTATTGAGTCAAGGTTCAATTATCGCCCGGCAATGACGTTTTCAGTAATTACAAAAGTACCCGTTGGCAATGCTGATGATTATTTCACAGTTCGCGCTTTTGAATTCTGCGGTCATCTAACAATTCGTCAGCGCATCACACACCGTGCATTTATCTATACTGCCATAGGATTAACATACACAAACGCCGATAAAATATGGGAAGTCGAAATTCGTCCGACACGCTGGTTCTGGTTCATCGGACTAGAATGGCGCATCGCATACCACTGGACACTCAATCTGCAATACGAATGGGAAAGCGGCATCGCACGCCCGAAAGAATACGAAAAAATGCTGTCCTGGTCAACCAATCTCGTAACATTTGCGATTCAATGGCGCCCTGAAATTGACAGGGATTATTTCATTGAATTCGCAACAAATGAGAACACACTATTTCACTCAAACACGCCTGATATCGCTTTCCATGTTGCCATAAAGTACTTTTTTAATTAAAATTTAAGTTTATTAATTGTAATTCAAGTTCATCGTCGAAGCAATTTTTCCATTTCATCCGAAGTTCAAGGAGATTTTATGTCTTACAAACTATCGCGAAAGAAAAAACAACATTCACTATATTTATTGATAGTCGTTTTCATATTTTTCATTGCTGCGACAACAGGATGCGCTAAATCCAAGGATAAAAGTACTCCACCTGAATCTTTGCCAGAAGAAAGCATGACTGACGAAACTGACGAAAAGCCTGAAATTGGAGTAGATAATCCGAAAGCCAAATTCGATGCGTTTAATATGCCAGAGGAATCAAACAAAAGCATGTACAAGGAATCGGTTGTTAAAAAACAAGACATCGCAAAACCACAAAAATTTACGATAATAACAGGTTTAACTATCTTCACAAATTCATGCGAAAATATTCAAACACCCGAGCAGGCGGTACTACATTTTTTCAACGCATTGGGTGTTTATACGGATAGCGTCGAGACAGGATTGAAGTTTCTCAAGGAAATTCTGTCGGTGAATGCTTTTATTTCTGAGGGTAAATTAAATCCGAAAACAGCAATACTTTTGAAAAGAGTTGTTGCAGATCCTCGAATTATTAATTCATACATCGGTGGTGTGAAACCTGACTTTGAGCTTCCTTTATCAAATGCAATCACTGTTTCATTTTTCCACGAGAAAAACAATCAGATTGGACAAAATCGCTGGAAGATTTATGTTAAAAGTTCCGGAAAAACTCAGCATACTGCGATTGTTGTTGAGTATGTTAAAGACAGATGGCGAATTGCGGAATTTAACGAAGTAATTACGAAGTTAAGCGAAGATTCACATTAACACTATGTCAAAAGTTTAGTACATGTCATTGCGAGGAGAGAGCAAAAGCGACAGACGAAGCAATCTCAGGGAATCCATCGAGGGGTACAAGCACACTTTTCTATTTTCATGCACAAAAACCGGTAGTTCGTCGAAACCAAGGGTATTTTCCGCCTTCGCTAACAAAAATCGTCAAATGTTCGGCAAAGTAACCATTCTTTTAGGTTGTATTCGATGGAACACAGGGATTGCTACGCAAAGAAAAAGCATCAATGATGCCTCGCAATGACATACAATTATCGTATTAGTGCAGTAGTTAGGGGCATAACCTATATCAGATATTTTATGCGTTTGGTGATGATGGTGGCTTGATTTCGCCGTTAATTGCACGACGGATTTCACCAGCAATCGTTTCAACTTTCGGAAGCCTGCCTTTTGACTCGTGTCCGCATGCAAGCCAGCCTTCTTCAGGCTCAAGAATATAATACC
Organism: Planctomycetota bacterium; assembly: GCA_021106775.1. The sequence continues at coordinate 7,856 of JAIOTL010000073.1, forward strand.
CGAAATCCCTGAGTTTTTTGAGATTTCCTTGCACAATCGGGTGATTGAACATGCGGTGATTCATCGCCGGTGCAATAATCGTCGGGCAGTCAACAGCAATTGCAACCGTGGAAAGCGCATCGTCAGCAATGCCGTTGGCAAGCTTGCTTATTATGTTTGCAGTTGCCGGCGCAATACACAAAACCTTCGCAATATCTGCCAGATTTATATGCACAGGAACCCCATCTTTACTGCCTTCCCACAAATCCGTCAACACAGGATTCTGTGTGAGATTAGCAAAGGTAACCGGTGCAATAAGTTTTGTGGCATTTTCGGTCATCACTATCCGACAGTCAAAATCATCACGCAACAATGTAATCAGATTGCCAACCTTAAACGCAGCAATACCCGAACTTACGCCGATTATAACCGTTTTCTTACTTCCATTATTCATTTTAATCCTCGCTTATGTTCTGTGCCGGATTGAACCTATAGCCTGCTTCATCTTTGTTGCCACCGGAAATGAATTGCAGCACAATAGGGTCATTGCTTTTCTTGAATTCTTCTGGTGTACCAATTTTTTCGATTTTACCCTGATGAAGCATAATTATCTTATCCGAGATGCGAAATGCTGAATGCATGTCATGAGTTACAATCAACGACGTAATCCTGAGTTTTTTAGTTAGGTCAATAATCATATTGTCAACCGTAGTTGCAACAATCGGGTCAAGACCTGCATTAGGTTCGTCAAAGAATATTATCTCAGGGTCAAGGGCAATTGCACGCGCCAGTCCCACTCGCTTTTTCATACCACCTGAGAGTTGTGCCGGATACATATCCTCAATATTCTTCAATTCAACAAGTTCAAGCTTTGATTTCACCAGAATCTCAATAGTATCTTCAGGCAAATCCGTATGATGCCGAATTGGCAGAGCAACATTATCTCTAACAGTCATAGAATTGAACAATGCTGCCGACTGAAACAAAACCCCGAAACGTTTCCGAACCTGATTCAAGCCAATTTCTTTGATGCGCGTAATTTCTTTACCTGCGATGTGAATTTTGCCTTTTGAGGGTTTCAGCGCACCAATAATGCATTTCAGAAGTGTGCTTTTTCCACCTCCCGAACCACCGATAATACATGCTGTCTCACCCTTAAAAACCTTGAACGACATACCGCGAAGAACTTCATTTTTACCAAAATTCTTGTAAATATTCGTAACTTCAATCATCGGAATTTTCTTCTGCTCAAGCTTTTCCGTTCTGCCGATAACCTGTGTTGTTTCCTTTGACCTGCTCATTTACGCACCACCATTGATAATTTTGACATTGAATTTGCGCGAACGAGGTCCGTCGAATTCGCAGAAGAATATGCTCTGCCAGGTGCCAAGTACAAGATTTCCGTTCTTAATAATTACATTTACCGATGTGCCGACAAGACTGGATTTTATATGTGCTGCGGAATTTCCCTCAGCATGCCTATAATTTGCTTTCCATGGAATCATTTTATCGAGATGGGTTAGAATATCGTGAATTACGTCGGGATCAGCATCTTCGTTAATTGTAACTGCCGCCGTTGTGTGTGGCACATAAACCATGCACAAACCGGCCTGTACACCAAGTTCAGTTACATATGTCTGCACCTGCGAGGTAATGCTTATCATCTCGTCGTGATTATTCGTTTGAATATTGAACTGCATCATCTTTTCCTGTACATGCATGATTGAATTACTAAATTACAATTATTGACCCATAAAAGCGAAGTAAAAAGGAACTCCTTTTACGGAGCTTCCGCGAAAAAACCACTAAAAAAACGAAGTTTTTAAGAGTTTTTTGAAAAAAACGCTTTGGTTTATGAGCGAAAAAGCCAGCATAAGGAACAAAATTATAACTATCTACGAGAATGTTTTGAGGATTGTAAATAATGTCAGACGAAAAAGAACATGCGGATTTTGGAAATATTGTGAATTTTTTGTTCGAGGTTCAGATGCTCAGTAATGTGCCAAGAAGCGGATACAGCGTGCTTGGCGGAGTAAAACAGAGCGTTGCGGAACACAGCTTTAACATTGCCATGATTGCATACGCGATGTCGCAGATAAATTCGGACATTGACGCGTTTAAGCTTGTAAAAATGTGTTTGCTGCATGATTTGGCGGAAGTTCGCACCGGTGACCAGCATTATATCAACAAAAAATACGTTCATGCGGATGAAAAGCAAGTTATTGCTGACCAAAGCGTGAATCTACCTAACGGAGACGATTACATTCAATTAATGTGCGAATTCAACGAGAATAAGACTATGGAAGCGCAATTGGCGCATGATGCTGACCAGCTTGAGCTTTTGCTTGTGTTAAAGCGTGCAACAGACATTGGACACCAGGATGCCAAGAAATGGGCGTATTATGCGCAGAAAAGAATCAAAACGGAAATCGGACAGAAACTTGCTGAGACAATTGCGAAAACACGCAGCGACGCCTGGTGGTTCACCGACGACGAGGATTGGTGGGTGAATGCGAACAATAATCAGAAATAGGAGCGGATTATGAAGGACTTCAACCGTGCTGAGATGCGTGAGCTTGACAGAGCAACAATCGAGGCATCTTTTTCTAGTTCCATCCGTTCTTTCTGCAATTCCAGTCTTAAGTCTTCAGCAGAACTTCGAGGCTCTTTTTTTGCTGGGGTTTGTTTGCCGTTTGATGAGAAAAATTCAATATCATCATCAA
>JAIOTL010000357.1 GCA_021106775.1 Planctomycetota bacterium
ACATTACGTTGAGCTGTGGTTCGTTAATGTGTGATTCATCAATAAAAGTCAACGCATCCTGGGGTAATTAATGCATGAGGGTTGCAGCAGTTGAACCGGGAGCACGTTCCTCAAGATGACGCGAATAATTCTCAATTCCGCTACAATACCCGATATTTCGAATCAATTCCAAATCATATTCTGTCCGCTGCTTTATCCGCTGTAACTCAAGCGGTTTCTGCAATTCCTTATAATATTCAATTCGCTCATCAAGCTCAGCATCAATTGCTGTACAAGCGCGTTCGAGCTTCTCTTCCTGAACCACATAATGCGATGCTGGATATATTGTCGCTTTAGTCATCTCACGCAGAATCTCGCCTGTAAGCGGGTCAACTTCGGAAATGGATTCTATCTCGTCGTCAAAAAATTCAGCTCGAATTATCTTTGAATCCTCATAAACAGGAAAAATATCCAGAACATCGCCGCGAACCCTGAAAGAACCGCGCTCAAACGCAAAATCCTTCCGTTTGTACTGAATTTCAGTCAACTTCCTGAGTGCTTTATTTCGCTCAACCTCAAGCCCTTTCTCAAGATATAAAATCATGTCATGATACGCTTCTGGTGAGCCAAGACCGTATATACATGAAACCGATGCGACAATCACGACATCTTTACGTTCCAAAAGCGAAACAGTCGCACTGTGACGAAGTTTATCAATGCGCTCATTAATATCCGCGTCTTTTTCGATGTAAGTGTCGTTTTTTGGCAGATATGCTTCGGGCTGGTAATAATCATAATATGAGACGAAATATTCGACGGCATTGTTGGGGAAAAGCTCTCGAAACTCGGCGAAAAGTTGTGCAGCCAGAGTTTTATTCGGGGCTAGAATCAATGTAGTCCGATTTACTGCAGCAATTACATTAGCCATCGTAAAAGTCTTACCAGAGCCGGTTACACCAAGCAGAATCTGAGATTTTTGACCCTCATCGAGAGCTTTTAACATTTTCTCGATAGCCTGGGGTTGATCTCCCGTAGGCTTGTATTTACTGACAAGTTCGAATTTCTCGGTCATAGTTCATCCCGTACAAACTAAAAACACCATAATACCTTAAAAACTATAAAAACCCTCAACCTTACGATGGAGGGTTTAACATTATGCCAAAAATACAGCAAAATCCTACAATTACTCCACCTCTTCCTTCACAACTTCTTCATATGCTGCTGCATCAAGTGCATCATCAAGCTCAGCTAGATTCTCTGCTTTGACCTTAACCAACCAACCTTTTTCATATGTTGATTCCGAAAGAAGTGTAAAATTCTCTTCCTCAGTAAGCCCTTCATTGACTTCGATGATTTCGCCAGTAATCATTGCCATAATGTCTGAAACAGTTTTAACCGATTCGATTTCTCCCAGAGGTTCATCTTTGGTAATACTGTCACCAACTTCGGGCAAATCGATATGAGTAATATCTGACAGTTGACTCACAGCGAAATCGGAGATGCCGATAATAACGATATCGTCGTCGATTTTAGCCCATTCGTGACTTTTGAGGTATTTTCTGTCTGAGGGTCTCATGTTTGCTCCTTTTGTCTAAAAATCGTTAGAATTGACGACTGAATTAAATCACTTTAAAAATTCGATTCAAGATATTTCATTTAATTTATGATGAATATGTATTATTGGGCATAATGAAAATCAAAAACAAGTGATATGTTATGTTATAATTTTATAAATGTGTTGTTCACGTCAAAACACTGAATGTTATAAGTTGTTTAATGATAAGATGTTGTAAACAATTTGAGTTATTTTTGCAGTTCGATTATTGATTTGTTACTGACGATGTTTAAAGTATCAAGTGTGCTTTAAAGAGAGGAGATGGTTGATAAGAATCCTATGTCAGACAAGAAAAATAAAAAGGAGATTATAAATACACTCGCCGAGAAACATGGCTTGACGCAGGTTCAAGTGTACGACGTGCTGCATAGCTTTTTCGAAGAAGTTGTATCTTCCTTAGAAAATTTTGGCGTTATTGAGTTGCGAAATTTCGGTGTGTTCAAGGTGAAAAAGAGAAAACCACGCAAAGCGAGAAATCCTCGTAGTAATGTTGAAGTGGAGATAGGTGAAAGATACGTTGTAACGTTCAAACCCGGACGTGAGATGGCAGAAAGAGCAAATAAAGCTCAGATTGAAGCACCGAAACAGAAACGGCGCGAATAATTTAAATAAATGCGTTTACAGCCTTGCGATGTACAAATCGAACGCATGTTTGTCGGTTCTGCGCAATAGAAAATTTCCTTTCAATATGGTGTAAATACATGAATTTTAGAGTTGGCATTGGAACTGATTTACATAAATTTGACAGCAATTCGCCAAAACCTCTGGTTATTGGAGGAATCCAAATCCCGTCTGAACAAGGGATTTTGGCGCATTCCGATGGTGATGTGCTGATTCATGCAATTATTGATGCATTACTCGGTGCATCTGTTAAGGGTGATATCGGCGAATTGTTTCCCGATAATGATTCCGCAAATAAAGATAAAAACTCTGAGTTTTTCCTGCTTGAAGTGGCAAAAATGCTTCAAAAACTAAATTACGCGATTGTAAACCTCGATTGCGTTGTACATCTTGAGAAACCTAAGCTGACGCCCTACAAAGCACAAATTCGCAACAACATCGCCCGGATGCTTAAGATTTCTGTTGATGCGGTGAATATCAAGGCGAAAACACGCGAAAAACTCGATGCAGTAGGCAAAGGTGAAGCAATTGAATCAATCGTCATCGTTTTACTTTCAACGATTTAGCTTGCAGGTTAAATGAACTTATTAATCCCGTATAATAGTATTTTAATCAATTTCACATTATTTGGTCATTGCGCATCTGAAACCGGTTTCGTCATCCCATCTCGCAAGTTCTATCAATTCGTAATATCCGTTGGTCATAATTGAAATCAGCGTTCTGAATGAGCCACCTTTGACTGCGGATTTACCCGATTCCTCGTCGTTCAGGTCTGTCCATTCGCGTACGTTGCCAGCGAGATGGAAAATCTGTGTGCCGGTAACTGCACCAGCTACCATGGAATCGACAGTCATCGGATATGATCTGTTTTTCTCTTTTGCAAGTTCTGCGCAAAATACCTTATCTATCTCGGCATCATTACCCCAAGGATAAATTCTTCGTTCCTTGCCCGATGCTGCGAATTCCCACTCGTTTGCTGTCGGTAGTCTTTTACCCGCCCACTTTGCATACGCATATGCATCCCAGAACGTTACTCCAACGACAGGTTGTTTTGGTGCATTATATCCGGGAAATCCCCAGCATTTTGGAACATGCGACCGAATTCCTAAACCAGTTAAACCCTGAACATTCGTAGGTTGTTTCGGGTGTCTGAACATACTGTCATCGTTTCCAATACTCTCGAGAAATTTAATAAATTTAGCATATTCCTCGTTTGTAACTTCATGTGTGTCAATGTAAAAATCTGCGATTTTAACTTCGGATTCGTTGCTTAGTATCGCATTTCCGCCTTTAATCAATGCCATTTTAGCGGTAGTTTTCTCAATAGTTTTTTGCATGCTTAAAAGATAAGTATATTTGTTTTTGAGGATAAAAATATCCTGATTCATCGGTGCGATTTTTGCTGCGGCATCAAGTTTTACAATCGCGGAACCATAATCCTTATCATCATCTGTAACAAGTGCTTTGGCATCTCTAAAGAGGATTTTAACCAGAAGTGAATTCTTGAATTTGTTGATCCATCGATAATCAGCTGTGTAAACCTTTGCTTCTTCAAGGGTTTGTAAAGCTTCATTGAAATTGCCGTCCAGCTCGAAAATCTGGGCTTTCTGAAGTTTCTCAATATAAAGATGCTTCCGGATTTCTTGTTTAATTTTCAAAATAAACTTCACAATTATCGAAAGCTCCTTAACATCTCGGTCATAATATTCCATCAGGTCATTGTTTTGTTCAATAACAAGCGCGTCATTCCAAAGTTCATCACTTCTTTCAACGAGTCGCAATGCTTCCTCAGCCTTGATACGCACATCCATTTCAACAAGCTCGATTGCTTGTTCTCGAAGCAAAAATGATTCAATCTTCAACGGCTCGAATTCACATTTGATTATCCGCATCTGAATTTCATCTATCTGCTGACTATAATCCTCTTTATGACTGAGGAAATAAGGCAAAGCTTTTTTGTAATTTGCTCCTGCTGAGGAAAAATTCTGGATATTTCGCTCTTTGTAACCTGTTTCGTATTCAAACTGCGCAAGCCAAAGATAATAAAGCGTCTTGCTGATTAAATTGTTTTCAATACATTCATTCACAATGTCGAAACCCTTCATAGAGTTGTTGTCATATGCATATTCCACGAGCTTACCAGACTTATCGTACAAAAGCTCGAAAAGTCGGGAATAAAGCGTCATTGAATCCTTCCATACTTTCATTAGCTGTTCGTTGCTATACTCAATAGAATTCGCAGTATATTCAAGAGCCTTTGTAAATGCTGCTGGTGCTTCCTCTTTCGTAATGAGGAACCGACATTTATTGTATGCAAACTTGATTTCATCAGGATTTTCATCATCAT
>JAIOTL010000435.1 GCA_021106775.1 Planctomycetota bacterium
TGATTAATTATCCCAGAATATACGTAAAGAGGCATCCATGTAAACAATGTAACTCCGCTTGTTTGTTCAATATCAATTTCAAATTCAACGTATGCGGTGTTTATTGCTGCCAGCACAGGATCCCAACTCGCACTTGTGAAGGTGAACGAGAATATTCCGTTGTCAGCAACTAAATCACCGTTCGTACCATCGTCGAAAAGCTGTTGCGTCGCACTTCCGCCTATTGGTGTGAAATCGCCTGAAACCTTCGTTATTTCTGCGAGTCCACCTGGTGCTTTGATTTTAATTTCAAAAAGGACATCTCCTGAAGCCTTTGTCTGGATAGGATTTGACGCAGTAATAGCCGGTTTCAATCCAATTATTGTGAGATTAACTAATTTTATGCCTGCAACAGGCGGAATCTGGTCATCCCAGGCACTTGCAATAACTTCATAATCACCTGAAGGGAGCGGTGGAACTCCTGTATCGGGGATTGTAAAAACGAACGAATATGCACCACCACCAAGGTCGAGCATTGGTTCATCCGCATTTCCGCCGATATTGCTTAAATCAATCGTAGCACCACTTACCGGGTATTGCCCCTGCTCAACTGTTGCGTTGAAAGTGATTGTTTCACCTGGTGTTACAGGATTTTTCGACACTGTGAATGTCTTCACAATGGGAGGTTCGATAATCGTTATTTCGCAAGTGTCAGATGCTTCATTATCCGTAAAATCAATGACGGTAATTTTGATTTCGATTTTTTGTGCAGTACTTGGCGCAGCATACCCTGTCATGATATACGTGTAAAAACCGTCGTCTGCTGTATCATCTCCATTAGTTCCATCATCCGACATTTCCTGTTCAGCTGTACCTCCCAGATTGTCAAGATCGAGAAGCACTTGTTTGATGTTGACAAGACCGTTAGGGTCGGAAACTTCGACTATGAATTTGATGTCGATGGTTGCGTTTGCAGCAACTTTGTCGGGTGTAACGCTAATGCTTCTAATTTTCGGATTTTGAGTGTCTGTCGAACAAGAAAACTGAATAAACGCTGTTAAAATCAGGACTAAAAAGAATGCAACTATTTTATGCATTTGTTTCTCCACAATGAAAACTTTCAATATGTTATACTAATTTAGTGCAATTTGCTTGAGGGAATAATGACAAATGTAGAATTACACAGATTGAGCCTGAGATTAATTTTATTCTCATTAATTATTGTATCATTTTTTACTTTTACATCAATATCTGCTGATGATGGTGCGGAAACTTCTGCCCCCACTGACCCACTTGAAGAATACATTACAAAGAATGATGTGTATCAGGGTAGCGATTTTACTGATGCAGTTATTAGCGGTAGAAAAGCGTTTCGTAACGAAAATTATGAATTCGCACGCAAAAAATTCAGAATCGCTCAGGCATTGTCGTCGAATCATCCGGTGCCATATTTTTTTGAGGCTCATTGCTACTTTGCTGAGGCAGAATTTTCGCTTGCTTATGACGCTCTAATTCAGGGGTTCAAATTTCTGCCGGATTGGGTAAGACTAAAATTCAGCTTTTCCGCGGAATATCGCTTCGAACAAGACCTTGAAAAACATAAAAGTGTGCTTTTTTCGGAAACATCAGAAAGCGGGAATTTCAAGAACTGGTTCGTGCTGGGCTACGTTTACTATTTCACGGATGAGCCGGAAAAGAGCGTTGTCACATTCAAGGAAGTTTTGAAGCTCCTGAATGAGGCTAAGGAAACGAACACCGCCCTTAGCATATCCGAGAAATTTCTGATTTTGCTTTATGATAGAGGAATTACCAGCAAACCCGTCGAATTGAAAAAGCCTGATGCAATTACCGGTTGGAAGCGCAAAGCAATCCTGCATCTAAACGCTGAGAAGTATGAGAAAGCAGTTATTGTCTGTGGTGAAGAAGGCATGAAATTCCGAAACGCTGAAGCACTTTTTTGGATGTCAGTTTTTTTGATTGCTGACAATTCGAATGATTTGTCGTTTTCGGCTCTCATGCGTGCTGCGGAAACAGATGCGAGTAAAATCCATGAGATTCCATCGATAAATGATGTTTTTAACTCGACCAAGCTACTTGAAATAAAGAAATCAGCGACTCGCTTGCGGGACAAGGTTTTGCTGGCGTTATTCGAGGGAAATCAGCGTATGGTTCGAGAGTCACTTGAAAGTAAGGATAACAAGTTATTTTTGCCAAATGAGATTGATACGATTTTTGAATTACTGAAATATCGCGATGAATTGCCTGAAATGCTTGTGTTGAAGACGCTGGAAACGGATGAAAAAAAAGATGATAACCCGATTGAGAAAACAGAGAAAACAGAGAAAACAGAGAAAACAGAGAAATCCGAAGATGAAATCGACCTTGAAAAGCTTAAACAAAAGGAAGAACACAAAAAAAAGGAGTTGGCAAAAAAAGTTGGTGAAAAAATTAATACCGGAAAAGATCTCCTTGCTGAAGGGAAATTCGAGGAGGCGGGAAAGGAATTCAATCTTGCGCTTGGTTTTGGCGCGAAAATTTCCACTGATTATTTCGACAACATTGAAAATGCAGCAATTTATCTCGAATTGGCGAAATCTTATTATGGTTTGAAGTTTTTTGAGCAAGCATCGCAAAATCTTCAAAAATATCTGAAATATATCGATGATGCGGGAAAAGACGATGAAACGAAATTTTTCGCAGTATTCAAGCAGGAGACTTTCGAGAAAAACTATCTGGCACTTGACATTTACTGCTCAATCAATGCTGATGCCTACGCTGAGAAATTTCTCAAGGCATACATCGATTATTTCCAGGATAATTCGCAAAGTTCCACCGACCTGTTTTCTGAGCTTTTTCTCAATAATTCGAATATACTTGCACGCTGGTTCCTGCAAAAGCTTGAAATCAAAGGGGTGGAGCCGACGACTGAACCGAAAAGACGCGCGAAAATTCATATTCTTAAAGCGGAGAAATTCCTGCAGGATAGACATTATGAGGCATCACAGGTTGAATATCAGCGTGCATACAATAATCTGAATAAGATAGATAATCAGGAAGCATTAACAGGTCTTCTTGTAACCTTATTTTTTCGGGCAACAGAAGCGATTAGTGCACAAAAACGCTCAGATTTCTACGCGGATACTTCTGATTATCTGCGCAGGTATATAAAAGCGGTTGGTGAGGACAATTGGCGCAATTTCAAACTCAGTCTAGCCAAAAAATTTCCTGATAAGGTCGATTATTCGACAGCACAAAAAATACTTAAAAAACACTCGCAGGAGCGCACGGTTGATTTCGAAGCACATTATTTCCTCGCGTTCGTCTATTATTTCGACAAAAAATGGAACGATGCGAAGGAATCATTCGAAAAATTCATGAACACCACAAACCGCAAGGATACTCTCGAAGTTGATTATTTCATTGCCGACTGCGAGAATAAATGAATTTATCATCATCAATCTTTGTTTATGTTAAAAAGCAGGAAGCACTATGTCAGGTTTGTTTCTCATCGCAGTTATCTCAATCCCTTTTATCGCGGGTTTCAGCGGATATTTAGATTTGCGTAAAAGCATTAGCGAATTCAATGCAACCGGAGTAAATAAAATTCGCAAAAGTCTTCTGCCGGAATTTGGCGACATTGCGATGATAATAATTCTGTCAGCTTTTGTAATTGCGTATTCCAGCGGTACTTCCGGCTGAGGTATATCGTCTATGTGGGTCAACACATCCCAGTATCTCACCTTTTACAATTCAATGAGATTAATACTTCTTGTCTCAGAGAGCTTGGTTTTTTATGCACTTGGGAAGTTCATCGCATATAAATGCTTCAAAACAGACATTTTGCGCATTTTTCCCACCGAAAATTCATAAATCCTGAGAATTAGTACAATGTCACAGAAGTTTTAAGTATTGGTAGGACAGGCTTCCTAGCCTGTCATGATGATGCTGAAGGAGTCAGGCAAGATGCCTGACCTATCGTTTATTAATCATAATAAATGTTACGTGCGCTAGTGAATAAATAGATTATTTCATCATGCGTGAAATCAGGTCGATAACGCGGTTTGCGTAACCCCATTCGTTGTCGTACCAGCTAATTATTTTAACCTGTGTGCCATTTACGACCATAGTCAAAGGCGCGTCATAAATCGACGAATGCGGGTCGCCGATGATGTCCGTTGAAACAATCGGGTCTTCATTGTACTTCAGAATACCCTTCATCGGACCTTCTGCTGCTTGCTTCATCAAAGCGTTAATTTCCTCGATTGTTGTCGGTTTTTCGACTTCTGCGACCAAATCGATGAGTGAACCATCTGCAACCGGGACGCGCATTGACATTCCGTCGAGTTTACCTTTGAGTTCCGGTATCACCAAGCCGACAGCCTTGCTTGCGCCTGTTGTCGTCGGGATAATGTTGACAGCTGCACTTCTCGCCCTTCTTGGATCACTGTGCGGGAAGTCTAAAATACGCTGGTCGTTCGTATAAGCATGAACGGTCGTCATCAAGCCATATTTTACCTTGAAATTGTCGTGCAGAACCTTAACCACCGGAGCCAGACAGTTTGTCGTACAGGAAGCGTTGGAAATCACGAGATGTTCAGGTTTTAATGCTTCGTCGTTAACGCCGAGGACAATTGTTGCGTCAAGCTCACCCTTGCCAGGCGCGCTGATGATGACTTTTTTCGCACCTGAAGTTACATGCTTCATCCCTTGTTCTTTCGAGCGGAAAATCCCAGTAGATTCGCAAACAACATCGACATCAAGGGACTTCCATGGCAAATTCTCAATAGCCTTCTCAGCGAAGAATTTAATCTCCTGCATTCGACCGTTAACATTGACAATCATTTTGTCATCTTCGACTCGCAAATCGTGTTTGAATTTACCCTGCGTCGAGTCATAGCGTAAAAGATGCTGTAAATCCGTTGGTTTCCAAAGATCATTGACAGCGACGACCTCAATTTCAGGATTTTCAATTGCCGCGCGGAAAACAAGTCTGCCAATCCTACCAAAACCGTTAATCGCTACTTTGTACCCCATGATTACTCCTTTGAAATACGTGGAATTGTATCGCTTCTAACACTTTGAAAATTAAAATCAAGAAAACACAACTAAAGTAAATCATTTTTTCATAATTTCCGACGGATAAGCGTGCGAAATTCAATCGGTTTGAAAAATTCTGCAATTTACGAGATATGGCGAGTTGAAATTGGTCATTTCACCCGCATTTTTACCAGGAATAGGGAATATTCGGGCGGCAAGCGGTTTGTCAAGGCGAATTCCAAGGGAGGCGATGTCGAGCAACATGTTCTCGATTGTTTTTTCGGGTGTATTACCAGGAATTGGGATAGTGTCGTAGCCGCAGCCGCAGACTGTGCTGTAAAGCAGGAGATTTTGCAGATTATAACTGTTATCAGTTGCACGCTCAGAAAGCCCGAAATCTTCGAGGACAGGGAGCATCAAACCCGCATATCCGCAGGTTTCAACGTCGAGAGATTTTATTACTTTCGTAACAATGCTTGAGATTGCAAGTGTTCCATGGCTCCCAAATCTGCCAAGTCCGAGTTTTTCGAAGGCAAACGCAAGGGATTCATTAGATTTTATTCCTGGTGCTGTTGATGTGTCGATTCCCGCATATTTTATGCCTGTTTCTAGCGCAATTTGTTTAGCTATTTTTTCAATCGGTATGAACAGAGAATTAAGTTTTTTGCGCAAAATTTCTTCGGCATACCAGTAATCGCCTGCCTCTGCAAAAGCATCAAAAATATAATCGCTGCACTCAAGACCAATTGAAAAACTTGTCTCACCAAGATGAAAACCTGCTGGAAAGAACGGAATCCCAGAATTACAATTCGCACTTGCACAAAATTGAAAATTCCCAAGCCCTTGTGGAGTTTCGTGTGCCAGACGTTTTATTGTTTCTGCAGAAATCCTTATATTTTCACGAATCATGCCGGTTTCTACTTTTCCGATATTGCAGGAACAATTGAATGCTTCATTCAATGTCAGAACATCAGCAATATTGCAGGCATACAAAGGATTCGAAATCTCGCCGATGCTGATGAACTGAATCTTACTATCAATACAAAAATCACTAAAATCCTTAAAAATCGACAAAATCTCAGCATTATCTGATTTTCGGACA
>JAIOTL010000067.1 GCA_021106775.1 Planctomycetota bacterium
CGATGCTAAGTATTATTTCACCAGAAAAATTCTTATTTTACCTTATTGTTCTCATTCCAATCAGCAGTTTTATCAGCATAATTTTTGATGTTAAGAGCATCATAACGAAAAATGCCGGTCAGATGTTTTACCGGCTCATCTTAATGTTAATCTGTATCGGATATTTCGGTCTTGTTTCGACGTTAATGTTTGGTAGCGGTGTTAAATTTGATGCAGCACATGAATTTGTAATCACTGTGAATAGTTTGCATGAGACCAGTGGAGTTATGGGTGTTTTCAAAAATGTTTTTAGTTTTGGGTCTATGATTTTGTTTTTCGGGTTCACAATTCTTGTTATTGTTAATTTTCTCGATTTTGTGATGTTTCTCAAACGTCGTCGAATTACCGTTTAGTATTTTTTCAATTTTATGAAACTATCCTCTGCCTGAGAAATCTCTCTTTACCCCTGTTCAAGTCTTTTTTACTGAATCCTTTTCGATTAAATTTCCGATGAATCTCATAGACTTTTTCGATGTATGTCAGAAAACTGATTTTACGGCAAAGGTAAGCGTCTAGTATTAAGCCAAGATGCCTTCTGAAGTACTTCAAATCGGAATTTAATCTGTCACTTTTTCGTACTTTCAAAGAAACGGTTGTTTGTTTTTCGTCATTGAGTTCGATATTAAATAAGTTCATCTTGTCCTCCATTATGTTTTCAGAATTGTAACTGGCGGACAGACATCGCTCATCGAATTCATAATCTAAAATTAATTTGAATTAAAAGTTCTATAAGTAAGCACATCTTCAGGATTGTAAATCAGTTTTGGTTTATGATTCCAAAAAGAAAGGTTATTTTGCATAATCCGCAATTTTCATGGGTTTGAAAAATCCTTGGTCTTTCTTGCACCACATTATCGACCAGTAAGCAAAACAGGCATTTGAAAAAGAAAATCCATTGATTTTGGCTTGTATATTTTTATCCGCAAAATATGTCATTATTTCCGAATATATATCAACTTCCCCGATTATGCTTATGCCAGCGGATGCACAAGCCTGCACAACCGCCCAAATAGTATAAAAATCATCGCTGAAAACAAAACTCTTAGCAATATACGAAAAACCGTCAACAAGAGAAGATTTGTACGTTTTAATCAGTTCATCGTGTTTCTGGCTTGCAGCATGCAGAATTTGCATAACTTTGGAAATCGCAGCAACACAAAGTGCAGTCGTTCTCACGGATGGTTTCGCATTATAATTGAAACCCCAGCCGCGAAGATTGACATTCTTAAAAGGGTGTTCATTTTTATCAAGCAAAGCACATTTCACCGAGAGAACCTGTTTATTCTGCATTTTTAATAAGAAATTAACACCGTTAATCAGTGCAATATCCTTGATATCCTTTGTGAATCCAGAATGATATGCTTGCGATAACGCATAAAGAACCAGAGAGGTCGTTAATACGTCATAATCATACAATTCTTTATGAACCAGGTGAAAATTCGAAAAACCGCCTGAATCCGTTTGCCGACTAAGCATCGCCTTGATTGCCCAATTAATAATTTTTGTTTCAGTCTCGTTAAAATCTTTGCTAGCATCATATTCCAAAGGTTTCCATGCAGATGTGTTAGCCAGCTTATTCTGTGCATTCATTTTTGCATAAACGATGCCGATGACAGTAAATGCAATCTCAGATGAGAAAAACTCACTTTCGTTATCAGAATTTCTTATTGAGTTTATCCCGACCAGAATTTTATCGCGCACATCGGTGTTTGATTCCTGAGCGAAAATCGAGTAAGCCAGCGTTTTTTTGCCTATGTGATGAAAAGGCTTAATCATCTTATTGAATGCGATAAAATTACCGTCATTATCGATTTTAGCTTTGAAATAATTAAATAAATTTGTTTTAGACAAATTTGCTGAGCTCATCAGAATATTTTTGTGCAGTTGTGTAAGAGGCCAAAAATACGCTTTTGGCAAATATGCAGGACGTTTGAGAATTACCGAATCGGCACCAACTTTTACCGGGTCTTCCTTATTTTCCTTGTCCTCAGGCTTTTCCTTGATTGTATCGTCTGGTTTTGTCTCATCGGGCTTTATATTTGTCTCGTCTTCTTTGTCATCTTTAGGCAAAGGTTGAATCACATCATCAGGGATTTTCTTTTCTTCAAGATATGTCGCAATTGCTGTTTCAGTGCTTGTATTTAGCAGCTCAGCATCCTTACTTAAGTATGTAATCTGATTTCGAAAGCTCTCGTTTTCATCTTTATGATTTAAGATTTCGCTATTAATTTGTTTTACTGCAGTTGATATCAGATCGAAATCACCTTCAAGCTGGTTTTCCTTGACGCTCTTATAATCATTGTAATCGGTGATAATATCCGAAATATCTCTGGTGATTTCATTAGTAATTCTTAAGTTATTGCGTTGTTCCACATGTACATTAGTAATATTGTTAGTATCACTAATACTTGAGCCATAAATACCAGCGATAAACATTATCCCCGATAAAATAAGAATCAATGCGCTGACAACTGATGTGATTTTTGTTGTTGTACTCATGATAACTCAAACCTATTGCGAACCATTGTTTTGAATCAAAGAAATAATATAACATTTATTATATTGTTAAAACAATTTAGGCTTGGGAATTACTTACTTAATCCGGTTTTTCACCCTTTTTTTTAACGTCGTTTTTCTTTATTTTGTCGAAATATGTATCGCTCAACAGCTTCTTCGCTTCATCAGAAACTTCTCCCGAATCCCAGTCTTTAATATCAACAAATTCATCGTCTTTATTTGGAATCGGCTTAGACCCCATTGCTTCTGGCTTACGTTGTATCTGCATTTCTTTAAGCGTGTTATTGAATCCGCATGCATCAAAATCTTCATCGGGACCAATAAAAAGCAAATCCTCATCATCGTTTGAAGTTATCCCAGCTTTCTTGGCAGATTCCTTTATCTTGTCATGCAAATCTTCAAATGAATCCGAAATCGATTCCGATGCAGACATCTCCTCTAACTCAAATTCGGTTACTTTCTGCGGAACTGGTATATCATCATGAATTCTGCCCTTATTTGAACTAGAAATTTCAAGCAAAATACCTTCATTGTTCTCCGCAGGTGTAAAGGAGGAAGTATCCACAATTTCTAACCCTTGATTGTCATTTGTCAATTGGCTGAAATCGGTAATCGGAGAATATTCTGCAAAACCAGGTTTTTGCGTAAATACTTCGCTGAGATACAGGAATACTTTGTCATCAATCTTTTTCAGATTGTAACTCACCGGTCTCAGGTAAAATGAATGAGATGCAATATCGATTATGTCGCCGATTTGAAGTGCAACAGGCTTAAATGGAATTACTTTTTTCCCGTTGACGCGAGAACCGTTGCGTGACTTAAAATCGATAAATGTGGAAACAGCATCGCATTTGAAACATCCATGAATTCCCGAAACTTTTTTGTAGGGTAGACAAATATTGTTTTTATCCTTGCGACCCACAGTCAATTCCGTATCGAAAAACACTTTTTTTGCGATATTCTTGCCTGTTAAATATTCAAGCACAAATTCTTCGTTCGTTTCAGGATTAAAAGACGGTAAAAAAAGCTGAATTGCAAGATTTTCAACAATATATACATCTCTGTCATCAATGATTTTGTCCAAAATATTCATGCGTTTGCGGATAATCTGGCTACCATTTATGTTTCTTATTCGGAATCTGCTTGAATCAACTTGTTCAATCAAAATGTGCTGGTCCACCAGATTGCATTCTTTTATCGTAATATTTGCATTGTCTGACGAACCAATGACAATTGGGAATCCAATGAGGTTATATGTTCTTCGAATTCCCGGTTCAGGTCCGATAATCACTAATCTGGGCGGAATTTTCATAGGTTCCTCAAGCACTGAATATTTTGGTTAATTCCTTCAGCATTTTCAGTTTTTTACATTTTTATAATGGATTATTAACTGTTAGCGTATTAAAGCACACGCACTTATGACATTATACTTCAAATAATAATTCTCATTTGTGCATATAACTATTATATTAACACAATCGGTCTGGTATTTAAAATTATTTAGCAGACTGTGTATAAAGTGTTTACTAGAAAAACACAATTTTAACTTGAAAACTTTTTCAACATCAATAAGGAGAAACAATGTTTAAGATTCAAAAAGTTTTGGCTAGAGAAGTGCTGGATTCACGCGGAAACCCAACCGTCGAAGTCGATTGTTTACTTACAAGCGGAGCATTCGGAAGAGCGATTGTTCCTTCAGGGGCATCAACTGGGAAGTTTGAAGCACTGGAACTTCGTGACGGTGGTGACAGATACGTGGGTAAAGGAGTTTTGACCGCTGTTTCAAACGTGAACAAAATTATTGCACCTGAAATGATTGGTGAAAATGCACTCAATCAGCCTTCAATTGACAATAAAATGTTGATGCTTGACGGCACAGAGAACAAGAGCAAGCTTGGTGCCAACGCGATTCTCGGGGTTTCGATGGCAGTTGCAAAGGCGGTAACAAAAGGTTTAGGATTACCACTTTACAGATACATTGGTGGTGTGAGTGCCAGAATACTTCCGATTCCTATGTGCAATGTTCTTAATGGCGGTGAACATGCTGACAATAATGTCGATATTCAGGAATTTATGATTTTTCCAGAAGGTGCAAAAACTTTTCGCGAGGCAATTCGTTGGTCTGCGGAGGTTTTTCATTCACTCAAAAAACTTTTGAAGGCGGACAAACTTGCGACATCTGTTGGCGATGAAGGCGGATACGCGCCGAATCTCAAGAATAACGAACAAGCACTGCAATATATTGTCAAGGCGATTGAACATGCAGGTTACAAACCCGGTGAGCAGATGACGATTTGCCTTGATTGTGCTGCTAATTCATTTTTCAAAGCTGGTAATTATCATATAGACGGTACAGTTAAAAACACGCAGGAATTGATAGAATATTACAAAAAACTCGTGGCTACGTATCCGATTGTATCGATTGAAGATGGGTTGGATGAGGAAGATTGGGACGGCTGGAAAGTGATGAATCAGGAGCTGGGAAAAAAGATTCAGCTTGTTGGCGATGATTTGTACGTTACTGACCCGAAAAAGATTCAGCGTGGAATTAAGGAGAATGCTACGAATGCTGTGCTAATTAAGCTTAACCAGATAGGCTCGTTGACCGAAACAATCGATGCTGTCAGAATTACGATGAACAATAATTGGAATGCGGTTGTGAGTCATAGAAGCGGCGAGACCGAGGATACAACAATTGCAGATTTAGCTGTTGCTTTAGGCACCGGGCAGATAAAGACCGGGTCACTTTCGCGGACGGACAGAATTGCGAAATATAATCAGCTTCTCAGGATTGAGGAAGAACTTGGTGCTGCTGCCATCTTCGGCAAACGCTAAAGATTTTTACCACTAAGACACAGAGAACACAGAAAGATTATTGAATTCGGTAGGACAAGGCAGGTAAACCTGCATTTCTTTGCGTACCATATATGATGTACACTGAATCTGTCGGTTTTGTAGAGTAAATATACAAATCCTGTCAGTCCCGTGAAAACGGGAATCCAGAATCTTGTCATTGCCAGCGTTATAAGCTGTGATTCCACCCATTGTCATTTTGAAGGAGCATAGCGACTGAAGCGGACGAAGTCCTTTAATTATCCAGGATGGTCATACACAAAACGCTGAACAATGGTAAATCTATTACCAATGTATATAAAGATTCTGATTCGTTGTTCTGCAGAAAGAGATTAATCAAACAAATTCCACGTTTAATACTCCGCCAGCCTGGATTCTTCACTGCGTTCGTTTCACTCACTCGTCCGAATGACACGGGATGGGTTGAGCGGAGTCAAACCACCAACGTTATCTGAGGTGGTTGAGGTTCTCGAAACCACATGTTACGTGTTGCCTTCGAGAACGCTGCCTTCGACTACGCACAGGCAACGTCTGTCAATCTCTGCAATGGGGTGTGTAGCTGCTAAATAGCGGTACACAAGCAGTTGTATGATTGCAGTTCATCCATATTTGATGCCTAATCAATTTCATAGCAAATGAATATAAAAGTATAGGGGACAATCATCGGCTGGTGCCTGCAAAACGCTAACTATCGCTAAATTGATGCTTGTCCTACCAATACAATTACATCTGTAACAAAACGCTGGAATTTAAGATTACTGTTTCTCGTATGGTCCCAAATCGACATTTGTGCCTTTGATTCTCGGGTTATTGTCAAGGTCAGTTGTTAAATTTGAAGGCAGATACGAGTTTTCACCTCGATTAATACAAGGCGAACCGTTATTGAGATGATAATCGCAATGCTTCACAATTGCTGAATCACTTCCGCCATTGCCACGGTATTTTCCCATGAGAATGAGTTGAGAATTGGAACTCACTTCAGCAACAGTCATAGCGAAGGTTGCACCATCAATATCAAGATAAATCAGGTCTCCAGGCAAAATTTCCGAATGAAATTGACTGCTGTTTCCATTTACAACGTTTGAGTTCAAATTGAAAGTAATTGTTCCTGAAAGTGTGTTTGTTGAAGTATCAATAAACTGGGGAGTCAAATTTAAACATCCGCCGTTAGTGTACACATTTCCATAAACACTTCCACTTGTATCAGAATAATCAACATTATTTAGATTAATATTTCCAGCTTGATTGAAAATCTCTTTGCCATTAGCAGTTGCGATATTAGCCCAAATGATTGAATTGTAAATGTACATTCTTCTTAAAGGGCAGGCATAGTATATACCACCACCGTTTCTTGAAGAATTTTTTGAAATTGTATTGTTGATCATGTCTATGGTTGAAATACCGATAATGGCAAAACCACCTCCGTTTAATTGCGCTGAATTCTCAATTACAAGACAATTTCTAAAAGAAAGCTTCGATTCATTTATCATTAAGCCACCACCGGAATTATCGCTGGTATTGTTCACGAATTTGCATTTTCTCAAAAGACCTTCTGAATCTTTGATTTCAATACCACCACCATCAGTATTTGCATGATTATTTTCAAAAGAGCATCTTTCGATATTCAAATCACTGTCAATTGCGTAAATTCCACCACCTTCCTGTACGCTCGTATTGCCTGCTATAATAGAATCTTGAATTGTAAAAAATGGACTTGAATCTACATATATCCCACCTGCTTCCTCATTTGATTTATTATCGATGATTTTTGAGTTGATTATCGAAGGACTGCCTTTTTCGCAATGAATACCTCCAGATTGCTTTGCTGTATTATTTATAATCGTGCAATCACTAATAATTGGCTCACTAAATTCGCATACAAAAATACCTCCCCCTGTCGAAGTACTGGTGCAAGTTTTAATTTCCAATCTTTCGATAATGGGTTTAGAATTCTTATCGCAATAAATACCAGCACCGTTTACTGCTCGGCAATTTTCGATGACACAATCCAATATTTGAGGAGAGGCATTGGAACTGACGAAAATACCACCACCCAAGTTGTTATTGGCATTAATAATCTTGAATCCCTGCATGATGGTCGTATTTTTTGCACTACTTCCGAAAGTAACGCCAGTACCCCAATTTCGGCAATTAATTGTCGTGTTTTCTGCACCATTTTCCGAGCGGAACAAAATTTCTTTACCTAAAAAATTAAAATCTGTATTACCGTAGCCTTCGTATGTCCCATTATGTACAAGAATATAATCACCGTCATTTGCTGATTGTATTGCACTGGATATATTATAAAATGCATAAGCACCAGGTTGAACCCCAACTTCGAGTTTATTGTCTGTATAAAAGAACACTTCAACAGAATCTGCTGCCGCTTCATTATTAAAATCCAACGCTGTTACATTAATATCAAATCTTCCGATTAATTTGTCCCGAATAACGGAATTGAATCTTAAAGTATAAACACCATCGTCTTTTATTGCATCACCGTTCAAACCGTTGTCGTACATCAGTCTGATTGTATCTCCCGTCGGAGTCATGTCAGCAAATACTGAATTTATGTCAGATAATCCATTGGGATCGAAAACTCTTACGCTGAGATATAAATAATCGATACCATCAACTTTAATTGTGGGATTGTTTGTTGAAATCGCTCGAATCTCAGGAGGTTTGTTTTCAACAGTTCTAACCTTGAGATTACCGTAAACAGGTGAATGAATTCCTCCGATATCATGATGAATCGCGACTGAACCGTTTTTTGATGCGACACCAGGCGAGTTTGTTTCAACTGATACAATGATGAACTCATCGGGTTGAATAACAGCGGCAAAATTACCTGCGCTAATGTGAATCACACCATTTTTCTTTGCATCGACAATTGTGAAATATGCACCACCAGAACTGATTTCAATCTTGGTGATAGTTATGTTTTCCGTATGAATATTATCAATTCGCAATTCTTTTGTATGTTTTACATTTGATACAATGCTGCTAAAATCTAATGTACTCGGAGTTATCATACTCTTGACACAACCTGCAAGCTGTATTTTATATGGACTTTTTTTAATCTCAGCATCGTGAAGTATCGTAAGAATTGCATTTTTATCTCCAACAATGTCCGAGCTGAATCTCACACGAACTGTAAGCTTTGTTTTTCCTCTCATAAGTTGGTTTGTATAGGGTTCGTGAATAATATCACCATCATTGTCGAATAATGTATCAATTGTGAATTCCGCTGATTTTGCACCAGTTTCGTCCTCAATTGCTATGTACTTCACCATGAGACTCACTGGTCCATGATTTTCAAGGTTTATATCAACAAATTTGCTTGCACTTATTATCGTTTTGCCGAAATCAAAGGAATCATGAGTGGTATAAAAATAGGCTGAAAGGTTAAACCCAACTCCACATCCTGTTAGAACTATTGAATTCATTAGAACTAATAATAATAGTGTGATTTTGCATCTATTCATTAAGGACTCCGAATAATATTCTAAACTTATTTTTTCAGTCGAAATGTCAGTTTCAACATTCAGATAATTGAAGCAATTTATTTTGAATAAAGTTCAAAAACAAAGCCTGCAAGCGCAATTTGCGTGTTCGTGCTTGATATTTTCGACAGTTCATTTAATAATTCTTTTGCTGATGACACAAACCCGAATTTTAACTCGGAAACCATCCTGATAAAGTAATACCACCAGGTAAACTCGATTGCATAGCATGGGGGCAGAAGTTTCAAGAATTCCTCGACTTCCTTTATGCTGTTTTTCCTGAGTATTTCGATATCACTGATAATGTTCTCGGAATATAACAGAAATTTACCGAGTAATACGTAACCAAGCTTATCCAGAAACACTGCTAAATCCTTGTTAAAATCGAGTTCATTCTGGAAGATTCCTACGATTAGAATGGAAATCGGTACTCTAAGCTGATTGTATAGAACTGCTTTGTTATCCTTTGGCATGATTTTCATAAGGAAATCAACGGTAAGAACTTGCTCGTTAAGATACTGTCGAATGTACTGAAAATTTTGAGTATAAAACATCAGTTCAACAAGTTTCAGGAATTGCCCTTCCTCTGTTTTCAGAGTCTTTTCATCGATTTTTTGCAAAATATTGAGTCCATTTTTGCAGTTTCCTTTTTCGATATGGTAAAGTGCCCTAAAATGCTCTGGAAGTTTATCATTATCGAAAAATTGCCTGCGATTCTTACGCCAGTTAGCATAAAGTTTCTTAAATGCTTCATTGTCAACTGATGCTGACAGAAAATCCTTCAGCGACTCAGAATTTTCGAGCATGTATGAAACGAAATCCGCACGCTGAAGATTGTAAAATTCGCTATCAAACGGACTTGAGCTTATGAAAAAATCGTTAAATTTCACACTTATGCGCATAACAGGCATGAATTTGTAGTATTCCACGATGCTTGTCTTCTTGATTGATGGATTTACAAAAGCTATGCCGGTTCTGATGATTTCGCTTTCAATGGGCAGCAAGTTAAGCCAAAGTCTGCGAATTAGTTCTGTTGTGTTGAATTCGTTGAGATTCAGCATTATAACCGGAAAATCTTTCATGTTTTCGGGAATGAGCGGTTTTGGGACATCAGCGTTATCAGTTAATTCGTGCAATACGAGACAAATGCCTTCATAGGCGGGTTTTGATTCTCCCTGCTCCAACCATTTTGCAATTCTTTCGAAATAAAATTCAACATAATCGACGCAAATTTTTGTGATATGCTTATTGCCCTTTTCTGCAAGTTCTTCTGTAAAGAAATCAACGATGGAGTTTTCAGCATTAAAATTTATCTCAATGTATGAATGTGCAGTCTGAATCCTCATCTGCCGAGGATTCTCGCTTTCAAGTACTGCATATTCGTATTTTGTCGCATATTCATCTGGTTTTGTCGGTTTCTGCTTATCTTCTTTTTTCGGTTCGAGCTCAGTTTCCTTTTTTTCCTCAAGAATCTCAGTCTTAGCATCGTTGTTGACATCAGGTTTATTCGCGTCATCCTTTGTGTTAGCACTAGGGATTGTCGTTTTTTCATCTTCATCCTTGCCGTTGTCAATGACGTCATTACCAGCACAAGAAATCACGGAAAATGCTAGCGTAAGCAATAAAACTTGAAAAATTTTCATATTAATTCCCATCAAAAAAGGGAGCAATAACGCTCCCATATTATATTCTGTTCGCAAAAATATTGTACAAATTTTACTGTTCTTTGTCAGGTTTTGTTTGTTCC
>JAIOTL010000318.1 GCA_021106775.1 Planctomycetota bacterium
CATTGATTGTACATCTCAAGTTTATTCATCAAACGCCAGACAGGTCGCGTCATTACGCCATTTCTGTTTGTTTCCTCAAGGAATGCGTTCCGTATATCACTGTTTTGAAGTTTTATTGTGCAAAGCCAGAAATTCGACCGAGAATTTACGGGTTCATCAATGAATTCAAAATCAGTTCCCGCGAAAAACTCCTTGTATTTTAACGCTGTCGCGCGTTTGTTGTTAATGAAATCGTCAAGCATTTCAAGCTGAGCGCACGCCAGCGCAGAATTTATGTTCGGAAGCCGATAATTGTAAGCAATTTCATCGTGCACATAATCCCAGGCATGCGGAATCTTCGCAGTTGTCGTGATATGCTTTGCCCGTTTCGCAAAATCCTCATCATCCGTTAAAATCGCGCCGTCACCACCGGAAGTGATTGTTTTATTCCCGTTGAGACTCAAAACTCCCGCCTGTCCAAACGTTCCTGTATGTTTGCCCTTATAAGTGCTTCCAAGAGATTCCGAAGCATCTTCAATCAATCTGATGTTATGTTTTTCACATATTTCTGCAATTTCATCGATCCGCGCAGGATGCCCGAAAGTGTGCATGGGAACGCAGGCGCTGATTTTCCTACCAGTTTTCTTATTGAAGCAGAATCCGTCATCCTTTATCAGCGTTTCAGTTTCAAGGAATTCCGCGAGTTTTTCGGGTGAAAGTCCCAGAGTATCGACATCTACGTCGATAAACAAGGGTTTTGCGTCGCAATAACTGATTGCATTGCAGGTTGCTACGAAAGTTAAGGGTTGTGTCAGGACTTCGTTGTCAGGTTTAACGCCTGAAAGCAAAAGTGCGATGTGCAGGGCAGCGGAACCGTTCATGGTAGCAACTGCGAACTTCGTTCCAGTAAATTCCGCTATTTTTTGCTCGAATCTGCTTACATATTCGCCTACGCTTGAAACGAACGTGCTGTCAATGCAATCAAGCAGGTATTTTCGTTCATTTCCGATAAATCTCGGTTCATGCAAGGGGATGAAGCCTTCGCCATACAAGGAGCGGACAAATTTAATAATATTGTCGAACATCTGAATCCTGTTACCTCTTAAAACCTGAATACTCAGAACATCGTAAAATCATGAGTAAAATTTCAGCATAAAATCTCAATATAACATATTTCCAGACTCATTCCAGAATCGAAATTATTCCAAAACAAGAACGGTTCAGACTGGTTAATGTTGGGTTTCGCGGGCAATTTCGTATTTGAGTTTTCGGTTGAAGTATTCGAGATTTCTACTGCACCATTGCTGGAAACATTCGCTGCTATCAACTGACAGGATAATTACATTCGACACAGGATTGGCGAAATCACTGATTTCAAGCATGTTTTCATCGATTTCTTCACGATATTTCTCGAAATCTTTCTCATTTTCAAATCCTTGAAGTTTTGCCAGAATATCAAACGCTTTATTTCTCTCACTTCTGCTTGATTTTAATGCAATCAGTATTTCCTTTGCGGGGATAACGAGAATAAACCCAATAGAATTTTTGTATGCCTCGTTAATCAGCGATGTAGCAAGCTCAATCCCACGTTCAAAAAGCTGTCCATTGTTAGCAATCTCAAAAACAATGAGATGCGAGTTTTCCTTTGCTAGCTCGAATTCCCGCAAAATCGGTTTTTGCTGACGTGCTGTTGTTTTCCAATGAATCCTGCGAACATCATCAACACCCTGAATATACTCGCGCAGAGAGCGAAAATCACCTGTATCGCGATTTTGTCGCATTGTAAACTGATTGGAATGATGTCGGATATTGTTATCAAGAATTGTCAACATTTTCGGGAGTTTTACCAGTCGTGGATAAATAACCACATTCTGGTCTTGTTTCAGATAATGATAATATGTGAACATTGAAAACGGGAAACGCGTGGCAAAGGTAAAACCCATGAAATTGAATACACCGCGCCTTGGAAAAGTTATTTCATAATTAAGATGCTTCGATTCCCCTGAACCGATTTGCAGAGCATATGCTGAGGGCAGCTTCTCCGGATATTCAAGCTCAGGAGGCCAAGCTTCTTCCATCCAAATCGAGAATACTGAAATCAACCGTTTTTTGTTTTTGATAACCGAGGTTATCTCAGTTGGTGTCAAGGCGAATAGTTCGGATGGAATCTTTCGTGTAACCTCAAGCTTGATGAAATTCATGCGTGACAGGAACATTGAGACGATAATCAACGAAAAAAGTACCGCAAATAAGCCATAAACCAGGTTCAATCCAGTTTGCATTGCAATTATCCCCAATAAAATGGTCATTGTAGAATGCAGAAACCCGAATTTCGTAATGTTGCCAACTTTTGGTTCAATCCATAAAAACTTGCTGCGTTTGCGCTGTTTGAACAGGAAAATCCAGCACAAAATAAGCGAAAGTGCAGAGATAGAAAATACTAACATTGCCAGCATGTTGTTTTTGGATTCCTGCCACCAATTAAGCGAAATAATGCTTACAGGCACAAGAAGCCAGAATAATCCACGCCACAAACCTTCACGTTGTTTAATATTGCGTTTTTTTTGTTCAATATCGAAAAAATCGTTATCACCCTTTCGGTTAAGCCACTCAACCAAAAGCCAAACGAATGAAATTATTGAAACATAAAGTAATATTATTAGTATTTCCAGCCCGTAATATATGTGAATTACTGCGGATGTTGTTGTTAGAAATCCGAAAAGCGTACCGGCGATGATTAACCTGAATCTGTTCCAGTCGTTTTTACGCAGTTTTACGCCTGTGATTGAGAATGATTGTTTTGCGTCTTTGTTGTTCATTGTTAGTTCGTATGTAAATGTTATCGGCAAAATTTAAAATCGGCAAATGCATTACTCGCTTTCACTTTCTCTTGTTTCAATTGCCTTAATGGCAGCATCAATTGCAGATTTTACACCGCTTTTGTTCTGATACGGGCAATATTGCTTTATCCATTTAGCATCA
>JAIOTL010000300.1 GCA_021106775.1 Planctomycetota bacterium
ACGCAGGAATCCAGAATCTTGTCATTCAGAGGGAATGAAATGACCGAAGAATCCAGACTGGGGAATGTAAAACGTGGAATTTGTTTAATTAAACTATGTATGGAAAATTCTGACCGAGAATATTTGTCTTCATTGGGAATTACATTTTCTATTATTCTATGTTTTGTGTATGACCATCCTGGATTGCCACGTCAGTCGCTTCGCTCCATCCTCGCAATGACAACGAAGGCATTGACAGGCAAGATGCCTGTCCTACCAATACTTAAACTTCTGTTACAGTGTACTTGTTACAGTGGGATGTTGCCATGTTTGCGTGGTGGATTTTCCTGCCGTTTCGTCTTTAGCATCTCAAGTGCCTGAATTATGCGCAAACGTGTTCGCCTTGGCTCGATAACATCGTCGACATAACCTTTTTCCGCTGCGGTGTACGGATTCGCAAATTCCTTTCGATATTCCGCTTCAAATTCCTTGGCGAGTTCCTGTGCTTTTTCAGGTGTCTCAGCCTTTTTAAGCTCTTTTCTATATAAAATTTCAACAGCTCCTTTTGCTCCCATAACCGCGATTTCTGCGCTAGGCCACGCAAAATTTATATCAGCGCGAATATGTTTCGATGACATAACGTCATAAGCTCCACCATATGCTTTACGGGTGATAATCGTTACTTTCGGCACAGTCGCTTCAGCAAATGCGTACAGAAGTTTTGCACCATTTAAGATAATTCCACCCCATTCCTGAACTGTACCTGGAAGGAAGCCGGGAACATCGACAAACGTTACAATCGGAATGTTAAACGCATCGCAGAAACGCACAAATCTTGCACCTTTTTTCGAGCAATTGATATCGAGGCAACCTGCCAAAACACACGGATTATTCGCAACCACGCCAACACTTCTGCCGTTCAGTCTGCCAAATCCGACAATAATATTCTGCGCATAATTTTCATGAATTTCAAAGAATTCGCCGTCATCAACAACAGCATTAATCACATTGTGCATATCGTATGGTTTGTTCGGGTCATCAGGCACAATTATGTTTAATTCATCGTTCATACGTTCCGCAATGTCATTGGTCGGGAATCTCGGTGGGTCTTCAAGATTATTTTGTGGCAGATACGAAATCAGCTTGCGAATCTGCTTAAACATTTCTTCTTCGTCAGGTGAAATATAATGACAAACGCCTGATTTCACAGCATGTGTCATCGCACCGCCCAAATCTTCGTCAGTAACCACCTCGTTTGTAACTGTTTTGACAACCTTCGGACCGGTTACAAACATGTAACTTTTTCTATCGTTCATGAAGATGAAATCGGTGATAGCGGGTGAATATACCGCACCGCCTGCACAAGGACCGCACACTGCGGAAATCTGAGGAATTACGCCGGAATAAAGCGTATTTAGGAGGAAAATATCTGCATAACCAGCTAGAGATACAACACCTTCCTGAATTCTCGCTCCGCCTGAGTCGTTAATGCCAATCAAGGGTGCACCAACTTCAGCAGCAAGCTCCATAACCTTGACGATTTTCTGAGCATAAGTCTCTGACAACGAACCGCCGAAAACCGTGAAATCCTGCGAAAACACAAAAATCTGTCTGCCGTCGATTGTGCCGTATCCCGTAACAACACCATCACCAAGCGGACGGTCATTTTCCATCCCGAATTGATGACTGCGATGTCTTACGAACATATCGAGTTCAACAAATGAATTGTCGTCAACAAGCAGATTGATACTTTGTCTGGCAGTATGTTTGCCTTTGCTATGCTGAGATTCAATTCTCTTGATTCCACCACCTAAAAACGCTTTTTCACGCAACTCGAAAAGCTGTTTCAGTTTTTCCTCGTTACTCATTTGTCAACCTCTGCAGTATTGATTATTATTTACTATACATTTAACACCGTTAGCGTGCATTTCAACGAAAAAGTATAAAGACTCATCATTTGTATTCAACAATTAATATTCGAGAACAATTTTAGGCAAACCGTAAACAACTGCGTATTTAATACGTACAAACAATAAATCTGCAAAACTGTTGTGAGTTTCGATACTGAATTTATAATCGATAAAAAAACTAGGTGAATGATGATTAATGCAACCAAAACAATTTCAGATAATGCATTAAATAAAACAGATACGACGCGGATCGAAAGAATGCGCGATTATTTCACAGAGATTCGCAATCGAATCGGTCGTAAGATAATTGGGCAGGAAGCGGTTGTAGAGCAGCTTCTGATTTCATTTTTTTCGGGTGGGCATACGCTTTTCATTGGTGTTCCCGGTCTGGCGAAAACCCTTCTTGTGCGTACTTTGTCAGAGGTTATGGGGCTCGATTATAACAGAATTCAGTTCACCCCCGACCTTATGCCTTCGGATATTACTGGTACTGATATTATCGGCATAACTCATGAAGGTGATCGCGAATTCAATTTCCTTCCCGGTCCTTTGTTCACAAATATCGTTCTCGCAGATGAAATCAACAGAACTCCGCCGAAAACCCAGGCAGCACTTCTGGAAGCGATGGAAGAGTACACGATTCATGTTGGCGGTAAAAAATACGATGTGCCGAAGCCATTTTTTGTTCTCGCAACGCAAAATCCGATTGAGCAAGAAGGTACGTATCAACTGCCCGCAGCGGCATTGGACAGGTTCTTGTTCAACATTTTCATTGATTATCCTGACAATGAA
>JAIOTL010000453.1 GCA_021106775.1 Planctomycetota bacterium
TGGTACAATTTCATCAATATCATTAACAATGAATTCCAACGAGGTGGATTCGGGTACATAATGTTATACGTTACGATGGTTCTGTTCTTCAGCTTCTTCTGGACGAAATTAATGTTCAATCCAGTTGAAATGGCAAAGAACATGAAGGAACATGGCTCGTTTATTCCGGGAATTCGACCTGGTAAGAAGACAATCGAGTATCTGGACAAGGTTGTCAACCGGGTTACGCTTGCTGGCGGTGTTTTCCTTGCTGCCATCGCGATTCTGCCGATGATAACTTCGCAAATTATGGGCGTGGAGTGGTCGATAACGCGATTTATCGGCGGTACAGGACTTCTTATCGTTGTCGGTGTTGCTCTTGACCTTGTGCAAAAAGTCGAGTCGCATCTTGTCATGCGTCATTATGACGGCTTCTTCGGTCACGGCGGACCTTCGATGAAGGGTCGCAAAGGCTAATGTGGGTAAACCCACTTTTAAATTTCGTCCCTTTTGTGCTGTTCACTGAATCTATTGGTTTGGTAGAGAATAAATAATAAATCTGCTGATGTACTTTGTTATGTCAGCAGTTTTTTTGCGTGTATGATTATTTATATTTAAAAATATAATAGAAATTGTTGCTGAATGTATTACAATACTACAAATCAGAAACCTTAAGCATTGAGGCAATTATGAAGATCATAAAAATTGTGCTATTGCTTTTTATCCTCAGCGTTAGTGGATGCGGTTTGTTTGGTAACATTGAAAAAGAACCTTCGCTGGACAGCGGAAAAGACTTAAAAATCTGGGTTGGCATGCCTTATGAAGACGCAAGAGAAGCCCTGCTTGACTTCAACTGCGAAGATATTTCTCAGTACATTGGCTATACGTATTTTAATACTGGTCCATATTTCGAAAATTGCTGGTTCAGTTTTATCGATTCACAGATTGGAATCATTGGAGACAAAGAGAAAGCTGACGATATTCTCAAGGTTGATTCTTTTTCAATTTGCAACTCCCAGCAATTAAGGGATTTTAAACATGAAGATTGGTATTCATTTGACAAACTTACTGTTTCTGACGGTGAAATGAATATCGAAGGACTCGAAGGAGCAATAATTTATGTGGGATTGGATTATGCAAAAGCGAAAGAAATTATAAACAATGCTGGTGTTTCTGACATTGTTTTTGATAATTATGATTCAAGTTATCGAACCAATTATAAACTTCTACATGAATATGGTGGAAAAGAAACTATTTACGAGTACAAAGTTTTGGTTTATGTGGATTTAACTGATAAGGATGAGTCGAGTAAAATTATTGAAGGGATATATTTCAACTGGGAATTGGATACAATTTACGAAGGTGTAACAAAGAAAAGCAGACACCAAGAAGTTAAATGCGGCTTGATTGATGTGAAGCATCCGCATGGTCTTAAATGGGGTGGAAAAATCATCGAATAATTGCACCACTCCCCCCTTGTGGGGGAGTCGAAGAGAATGAGTCAGCAGACGAAGTTCGATTCGGTGAGGGGTTATTTCTCTACAAAATCTAGAAATTCGACAAAATATGCAGAGGAAATCCAAAAAAATGGCAGAAGGTCTGCCCATGCTTGACAGGCAAGGATGCCTGTCCTACCGCTTATTCAGAAATGACAAGAATTTCAACAGTATGTGATTATTTGTTTCTGTGCGTCCAGTCATCATCCCAATCGTCATCATCATCGTCATCGTCGTCGTCGTCATCGTCATCATCGTCGTCCCAATCGTCGTCATCATCATCGTCATCATCATCAACGTCGTCATCGTCGTCATCACCCTTGGGTTCAGGTTCAGCAGGTTTTGGAGCAATTTCTTTGCCCATAACCACCTTGTATTGCTCGCGAAGCCAGGTATCAAACTCGTCCTGAAGCTTGATAACTTTCTTGTTGGTCTGAATCATATTTATCTGTTTCATCAGAATCTCAGTAATCTTCTGACTGTTCTTCTGAATCTTTTCTCGATTCCCCCAATATTCCTCCACGCTGGGCAGATCCAGTCCAAGCTTCATAACATCCGAAAACACCTGTGGAGTATCACCACCGCCACTGACTTTCAAAAATATTTTATCGTATTCATCAGGATATCTCTGTGTCATAAACTGAGTAAACGCCCATGATGTCGCATAAAATTGCCCATGGATGAACGGTCCAGGACCTCCTTGCAATCCTCTACTAAGAATAAATCCACGGTTGAGTAGTTTTGCATCTTTTGGATTACTCTTGTTATATGCACGCCCAAATCCTGTCTGGTACATTTGTGCAAGATTACTACCATACCACATGACAAAGCTGCCATTGCGCATAGTCGCAAGACATTCAATAGGTACAACATTCCAATCTTCACGAGGTGGCAAGAAGGCAAACGGGTTGTTATCCTTGAGATTGTCGTAAACATGGCTTTCTTTGTCGCCATACCAGTTTTTTAGCATTCCGAAAGTCTGCATCCTCGCAGGATACTTAATATTCTGGAATTCCATATTTCCATCAGCATCTTTTTTATGTCCTGCCATTAGTTCCGCAAAACCTTCAACAATCCAGTATGACTTGATTTCGCGCAATCCGTATTCATGAGGAGCATACCTGTCATGAACCTGGTGAGTTGCTTCATGAGCAACAACTGCAAATTCAAAGTGGCTTTGCGAGCTTGAAGTGTCCTTATAGAACATAACGCATTTCGTTACCATGCTGTAATATGCTCTTGCAAAAGACGGAATAGATTTATCGATTGTCTTCAAATACCTGTCAAATTCCGCTCTACTTTTGAACGAAACGAAAGTAAATGGTTTCGGATTTTCAGGAGTATCATTCTTAAGGTTGGATTTAAGGTCCAATCTGTCAATCCATTTATCCTTGAGTTGTGACCAGAAT
The DNA here is from genome assembly GCA_021106775.1 of Planctomycetota bacterium. The sequence goes on from JAIOTL010000453.1 coordinate 2,885, forward strand.
TGTAGAAGTGTACTTGTTCTATCCTTGACAGTTTTTACCCATTCTTCATCTTCCTCATGCTGTAGCAAAATAGCAAAAGGTTTCGAAGGTACAACGTCAAATTCAAAACCCTTGAAGAACTGGTCGTGAAGAAGTCTTTCTTTTGCTTTTAGTATTTCTCGGCTAAATGGATTTTTCTCAAATTCTTCGTTTAGTCTATGAAACTCCGAAATAATCTCGATTTCAATTTGCTTAAGGTTGGCATATTCCGCTTCAGTAATCCATTGTTCTTCATTTTTCAGAAGAATTGAAAGTTTATCTTTTTCAATATTGAGTTTTTGTATTTCATCCCATTCGCTTCCTTCTGGGATTTTATACTTTTTGAGTCCGAGTTCTTTGTTGATAACGACGATAAGGTCATAATCATCCGTAATAATTTTTGCTTTTTCAAGAATTTCAGTTGCTTTGTATTCATCATTTGTTAATTCGCGGATTGATTTACTTAGATTGAGCAGTTTTTCCGCTTGCATATTCGGGTCGCCAAGCCCGTTGATTTCCTTTTCTCGCATTTCGAAGTATTTATTGGCGTATTGAAGATATGCTTCTTTCAATTCGGGATACATCTCAAGCATTTCTGAGTATGATTTAAGCTTTTGCAGAAGGCCTGTTGAATCCTCATTTTTTACTGCATTGTCATATGTTGATTTCAGAGATTCGATTGCTTTATCGATTTGCTCTTTTTGTTCCAGTTTTAATTCAGCTTCGGTTTTTTCAGGAATAATCGGCGTGTCATCTTCCGATGTTGTTGTATCACCGTCAGCAATAGTATCAACATCGTCTGGTGTTTGAACGGTTCCAGACTCACCGCTGAACATCACAGCAAACAAAACAATTAAAAGAATAAGACCACCTGCACTGATGCCGATAATCATGGGCATGTTGTTCTTTTTCTCAGGTTCGTATCTGTCGTCTCTGTAACCTTGACGTGGTTGACGTCTTCCATCACCCCTTACGCCGGAAGCCTTGCCTCGAACACCTGATTTGCGTTCAGATTGTGCTCTTGATTTCGGACGTGCTCCTGCTCTTGACGGCACTCTCTCAGCATTTCTTGCTTGTGAAGGTGCTTTTCGCATTGGTACAGGCGCTTTTTTCAAGGGTGCAACCTTTTTCGGTGCTGGTTTTGCTTTATCCCATGCTGAAAGTTTTACACCATCGGTTTTACTTTGGTCCATCACAGGTGGTGGTGCCATTGGTGGAGGAGCCATCGCAGGTGGTGGTGCCTGAACGCCAATGTTTGGGATTTCTAAAGGCTGGTGACATTTAGGACATTTGATCGTTTTACCAGCGTATTTCGAAGGTATTCTGAATTGTCCGTTACATGAGCTGCAATTCACAATGATTTTATCATCCATCGGATTTCCTTACATTATTTATTCCGCGTAATAATTATAACAGAGTATTACACAAAACGACTTAATTAAAACTAACATTTTTTAGGTAGTTTCAAAGAAATAACTTCACAATTCCAAATTTGAAATTGAGTTATGTTGAACGCAATAAGCACACGTTATTCAAAGAATGCAGTTGTTGTTCATAAAAGTTTATACGTAAGAAATCGAGTTGAAAATAAAAAAAAAGCATTTTTTTGTGAATTAGCATGAAATGTATTTTACAAGTTATAAAATATAAGTTATCGTTAACAAAGATTCGCAAACAGGATGAAAAGCTCAGAAATGTATTAAAAAATGTAACGCAAGCTAAACAAATGCTCAGAAATGCCGAATCTGTATACGGTGAAGTATTTCCGTAGCATTGGAGACAGCAAATGAATCCCAGAACTTTCGGGTCGATAACAGTAATAACGTCAATATTCTTGGGCTTGATACATGTTTTAATTGGTTCAGAAGTAACTCTGCTTGATTTCCTCTGGCAGGACCTAATCGCAATACTGTTTGTTATCGTTCTTGCACGAGAAACAGGTGCGGTTACACCTGAAGATTCAAAGCCGGTCAGCCTTGTGATAAACAACAAATTCGATGAGATTATGA
>JAIOTL010000260.1 GCA_021106775.1 Planctomycetota bacterium
TATTTCTCCAGGTTTTTCATCCAATTTAGTAAACTATTCTTTACGGGAATCCATCTACCCGTTTTAATCTCGCTCAGTTTTACTTCGAGTCTATTGCGAATATCCTCTGTATGTGCGAATTTCTTGGTGATATTCTCAATTTTACTCGAAAAACCTGCAAAATCGTTTGAAATTTCATTGTTTATAATGATTTTAACAGCAATTCGAATTACGTCATCCGCTTGATTAAGCTTCATCTTAAAAAGCCCGTCAGCGATTTTCTCAGTAAGTTCGGGGTTGCGAAAAGTCTTGCTTTGCCCAAGATATTTATCAACGACTTCAATCAGATATGAGTTATTATCGAGGCTTAACACGTCAATGACAAAGGAAAACCTGCGTTTCTCGTTCTCCTTGATGCCTTTGAACAGCAATTGTGCATTTGAGAAAGCCTGCGGTAGGAGTATTTTTGCCCAATTCCCACGAATCATAAGCCAAAGTCTATCTGACATTGCATTATTTATGTAATCATTGACAATTCGCTGAGCCAAAATCTGAGTCGGATTATCCTTGACATAATGTTCTGCGTGTACAACGAGTTCTTCAGCATTGTACGCAGGATCGTAAAGCATTTCATATGCTCGAACCATCATTTTGTCAGACTGCTCAAGTGATGACAATCTGTCAAAAGCTTTGGTTTTTATTGAATCATCGAAATCTTCCGAATTCACAATAGCCCAGAGTTCGTCATTGTTCATAAGCTGAAGCCTGTGAGTCGAATTATCATCAGTTTCTATGTTCACGCTGAAAATTACAGTTATTACAAGAAACATAAATGCAATTATTACAAACACCTCAAACGGTGTTATTGAATGTGTATCAGATTTCTGATTATTGTTAAAGCTCATATTACCCTTGCTTTATGAGACTGTGCCCTTTGTAACCTGCAGAAATACATCTTCCAGGTTTATTTCCTCTTCCTTAAATTGTATCAATTCATAACCGGTTTTTATCAGCAATGCAGCATATTTACTGATTTCTTGCTCATCTTCATTGAGTTTCAGTCTGATGAATTCAAGCATTTCACCTTCATGAATATCGCTATTCTCGGACGTTTCAATTTCCGTTTTCACAATTGATGCCTCGATAACTCCCTGTTGCTTGTCGAGTAGCATAGCAGCAGATGACATATCGCCTTTAACTTTGATATTCAATATGATTCCCCGCTGAATCTCTCGAATAATATCATTTATTGGTCCCTGATACAAAATCGCACCTTTTTCGATAATGCCTATTGAATTGCAAACTTCCGTAAGCTCGGTAAGGATGTGTGAGGAGATTACAATTGTTTTGCCCATTTTTTTGAGCTGTTTCAATAGAGCCCGAAGTTCGATTCTCGCTCGCGGGTCAAGTCCTGAGGCAGGTTCGTCGAGTAGCAGTATTTTCGGGTCATGAAGCAAAATTCGCGCAATATTCATGCGCTGCTGCATTCCCCTTGATAAACCCCTTAAATATGTCTTCTTTTTTATCGACAGGTCAGTGAGTTCAAGCACATTATCAATTAGTAACGCTTGTTTTTCTCTAGGAATGCTATATTCGCTGGCAAAAAACTGCAAATATTCTTCAACTTTCATTTCCTGATACAGCCCAAAAAAATCAAGGCTATAACCGATAAGTTCACGTACTTTCTTGGGATCTCGCCTTATGGAGTATCCGTTTAGCATAGCATCACCGTCAGTTGGACGCAAAAGAGTTGCCAGCATCTTTATTGTCGTGGTTTTACCAGCTCCGTTGGGTCCGATAAACCCGAAAATATCACCGGATTTAATCTTCAGGTTAATACTGTCAACTGCAACCAAAGTTTTGAACTGCTTGCTGAGCTTTACTGTTTCTATCATCCATTCTGACATAGGTATTTCCGCAAAAGTGAAACATATTGTTGTTATTTTATAATAAACTGACTTTTGATTTTATTATTTTTCATTGTCATTGCATAATAAATAACATTAAAGATGTTGAAAATTTAAAGTGGAAATCTGCATGGCGTTACGAACGAAAATATTTCTGGCGATTATGATTACAATGCTCATCGTAGCCGGTATTATGTCGATAAAAGTAGTTTTCGAGACAATGTCGGTGTACCAGAAAACTGCAGGTACATACCGCCAATCGCTCACGAAGGTTGTCAACAACTGGGTTTATACGAATATCCCAAAGGAAGTAGATAAGGAATCACTGATTAAGGTTATTGAGCAATATGAAAGAATGTTAGTGGAAAATCCTGAATCCGCACTGTTTAGCAGTATCACTATTGTTGATAAATATCGCCGAATTCTACATCAAGCAGCACAAACAAATTACCCGAAATTCCAACGTCTTTACGAAGAATCACTCGAAAAAGCACTTGAAGGTGATATGCAAGTTATGGGAATGCAAATCTACAAACCGCTTTATCAAGTAAAATCAATAATTCCGCGATACATTCCTGAAGCATTGAAAAAAAGATTCAAAGAGAACCTTGCTGAAATCGACAACGAACTTCCACCTGAATGGGTGATAATCCTTAATCTGAATCTGCCTTTAACAAGCAGAATTAATCTTATTCAGGTTATTATGCCCGTATTCTGGATAATGGGTCTTGGAACTGTTCTCCTTATACTTGTGATATATATTTTGCTGTCCAAGCTTGTATTGGCACCGCTTGAAAAACTGTCAGCCGCAAGTAAAAAAATCGCCAAGGGTGATTACGATATAAAGCTTGATATTCCGCAGAAATCAGACGAAATTTCCGAATTAGTCAGCGCATTTCACGGGATGACTCAGGAAGTACAAAATTATCAATTTAATCTTGTGGACAGGGTTGACGAAGCTGTAAAAAAACAGAGGAAAGCAGAGCAAGGGTTGATAATTGCCCAAAAACTTGCAGCGACAGGCACTTTGGCAGCAGGAATTGCCCATGAAATCAACAATCCGCTTTCCGGTATGCAAAACGCTGTTCGACGAATAATCAAAAAAATGCCGAAAAATTCCGATGACTCGCTTCCGGAGTACTTAAATTTGATTTCTGACGGTTTATATAGGATTCAACAGATTGTATCTCAGGTGCTGCAATATGCGAAACGCAACGTAAATCCACCACCTTTCTCTATGCAGGAACCAGTCGAGAAATCAATCGCTTTTCTCGACCACAAAGCAAGGCGATTAGAAGTTAAGCTTAAGATTATTCCACCAGAACATGAAATTTCATTGTGTTTTGGCGACAGAGGGGAATTTCAGCAGGTAATAACAAACCTTGTCATCAACAGTATCGATGCCATAAGAACCGCCATGAACAAGGTATTACAAGGTCAGAAACGACTCAGCAATGAAAACATCGTAACGATAAATTGGGACGAAACCGAGGACGGAATTGAGGTCAAGGTTGAAGATACAGGATGCGGAATGACCGAAGAAGAGATAAATCGGGCATTTGACGCATTTTACACGATGCGGGAAGAAGGCACAGGGCTTGGACTGACGATTATACACAATATCATTGAATCACACGGTGGAACCATTAACATTGAAAGTGTGCCGATGAAAGGCTCAATCGTAACATTCACCGTCCCAAAACAACTTGAGGATTAACTTAGTGCATTGAGACATTGATTAGAACATTGTCTGTGGGTCATGCATCTTGCCTGATAATTACTATATATACTGGCAGGGATGCCTGTTCCACTATTACAGTAAAACTTGTTGTAAGGATGCATGTTCTACGATTCACAGTAATTTTAATCTCATAAACTATCTCATTTTTGAAAATGTTGATGCAAAAAAGCCCGTTCCATCAGAAACGGGCTTAATTCAGTTAAAAAGTTTTTACTGCATCTTTGCGAGTATTCCGTAAGATGCATTTTTATCGATTTCATAGAATTTTACACTATTATCTTCAATTCGCCAGATTCTTATATTCTGTTCACTAGGAATGAAAACAACAGACAAAACCGTCCTGTTTTTAATCGATAGTTTACCAGCAAATACGCTCATATCCTGTGCTGACCAGGGTTCGCCAAGGTTTGCAAGCCTTGAACTGAGTATTTTCATTCTGTTCTGATGTTCTGACCTGGTGATACACTCGTCATGTAGCGCGCTGGCAATAAATGTATCAAGACTCGATAGTGTATATGTCGGCAGCTCGTCTTCCTCTGATACAATCCTGTGGTCACGTCTAACAGAAATTTTGAAAGGTGTGCATTCAATTGTCCAGATCTTATCGCTGGTATCGCTTAAAAGATAACTGTTTCCACCGATTAATTTGCTTGAAAAAATAACTTCATTCGCCTTTGGAACGGTATCACAATTTTCGAGAATTTTCCTCGTGAGAATCGTGTATGGAATACCCGCTGTCATGCCTTTGGGACCGGTTACAGGATTTGAAGTCGCAACGAATCCGCTGAAATTCATGCCTGTCATAGTGCCAACCATTCCTGGCCAAGTAACATACATGTAAGGTTTGCCTTTGACCGGATGAACGACGAAAATGTAGGATTGCATGTGTTTAGCATTAATTCCGAAACGCAAATCAATATTTCTACCGATAATTGGACCTTTGCACCTGCTCAGCTCATTGACGAAACCGAATGATACACCTGAAAACGGCACAAGTTCGTTGTTTCTGCCCGCAAGAACCGAAGCGATATCAACAAACGTATTAATTAGCAGAATGTTGTCGAAGTCCATTTTAGCAGTCTTTGCGATTTCGTTCATCTCATCGATATATTCACTTGGAATATACGGCACAAGATATTCTTTTGCTGCATGAAGGAAAAAATCCCTGCCAAAACGTTCATTAGTATAAGGCAGAACGACTTTTTCATAATAATTCTTGATGGCGGTTGACAGCAAAGCACCATGCTGTGCACCCATCTCAGCGTGCGTACCGCGCAAACTGACCACTGGAATCTTTTTGTACACAAGAGAAAGGTTACCTTTACCGAAATCTTCGACTTTTTTGATTGTCGTAATTTCATTATTACCATCTTCAGTAATAATACACCCGGTAAGGAAAACCACGACCACAACCATAAATATCAATGTTTTTAAGCGCATATTTATCTCCAAAACGAGTTGATTGATTCTTTAATATAAATACAGGTGATAAATCGGCAGAATGGCAAAAACCTTAATTTATTATCGCAAAATCCCTCTTTTCACTGCTTAATTTTCAATTTTCGCGAAATTTGCTGCGTTTCGATTAATAAATTCATTTAGAAGCGAGCAATCGGGCAATTACATGCGCGGGATGAATTTTGAGCAGATGATTTTTCCTGAGCAATATTGCTTTGTTCTGCGTGCACCTTCATCGAGCATTTTAAATAACATTTCCTCGGGATAATCCGCAGGCGCAAAAATAAACACAAGAATCCGACATGTTTTGTCAGTAATCGCGGTTCTCGCAGAATCCGAAGTCGGCGAACCAAAAGGTCCCGTGCTGTCCGCAACACAAAGCCGGTCCTGCACATTCACATCCGCCTTACGAATTCCTTTGAAAAACTCGTTCTCAAAGCCCTTGCGAACAGAAATCTCCTCACTCGAAATCTTGTCGATGTCATACAAACCCACAGGCAGAAAAAACTCAAGCGATTCCAAATTCCAGGTATCAACAAGGTTATTTATGCGGTAAAGTTCCCGGCTCTGAACCACTCGCCTGAGCAATGCTTCAGATGACGGGCGCGTTTTTGTCGGATTCACACCAATAGATTTATACAAATCCCTTGCATATCGAAGCTCCAGTATGTCTGATGGAAGGTGGTCTTGGAAATTTTCGCGATATTTCTCGGATACTTCATCGATTTCAGTCCAGAGATAATCGTCTGCATCAGCAATTTGAATGTCCTCAGCAATGAGAATCCCCGGTTTCAACAATTGCTTTATTTCTTCGTCAACGGTTATCGTTATTTTGCAAGAATCTACCATATTTTCCTCTCTTCAACATAAAGCAAGCCTGCTATGTCTTCGTGATACATGCTTTGATGGGTTTACCCTTTATCTTTAATTCGTGATATTCATATGCGGAATCAAGTGTTTTTTCAATATTTAGAGCAAGAACCTCACCAGAAATATAATCGTGGTGTTTCTCAAAAGCTTGAATTATATCGCCATCTTTTGTGTCGAACTTCAGGCTGATTCTGTCTTCGATTTCGAGTCCGATATTTTTTCGCAAATTCTGCAAATGCCGGATAATTTCACGTGCAAAACCTTCCGATTTAAGTTCTTCATCGATTTCGATGTTCAAAACAACGCTAAAATTCTGCTCTTCTGCATGGACGAAATTCTCGGGTACGCCCATTTCAACAAAAATTTCATTCTTGCTCAAAAGCACCTTTTTGCCGTCACTCAATTCCACGCTGACATCCCCGCCTTTCGCAATAATATCAATGCTTTCACCTGTTATCTGCTCGATTAGCGCGTTTGCGACTTCTTTGGCTTTCTGTCCGAATTTTGGTCCGAGAACAGCATAATTCGGCTTAATCGTGTATCTTAACAGGTCATTATCCTCTTTTGTGAGAACGCGTATTTCCTTGATATTGAGTTCTTCCAAAACATGTTCCTTGAATTCCTGA
>JAIOTL010000119.1 GCA_021106775.1 Planctomycetota bacterium
GTACCCTTCGCATATTTTATGGAATTGCATGGTTTCGCAGAGGTGATTTCCTTTGTCATTGCGAGCGTAGCGAAGGCAATGTGAAGCTATGCTTGGTCGAGGGCGGCTTTCAGGTCTTTGATGATGTCTTTATCCTGCTCAATGCCGATTGAAATTCGGATGCCATTTCCAGCGATACTGCCTTTTTCGCGCTCCTCAGGCGGAATTGCTGCATGCGTCATCAAACCCGGCGACTCAATCAACGTGCGAATATTACCCAGACTCACCGCGAGTGTGATGCTGTATGACTTTGTTGCAATCCAATCAATCATATTGCGAGCAATCGGGAAATTCTCAAGATCGGTCTCTTTGGTCTCAAAATATATCATCGAACCTGGAGCGAACTCGCCACTTTGGGTCTTAAGCTGTTTTTTCGCTAAATCGCGCCATGGAAAAGAATCCAGCCCGGGATAATGAACTTTTGCGATTTTCGGGTGAGATTCGAGGAATTTTGCAACCTCAAGAGCGGTCTTTTGTTGCCGTTCCATGCGCAGCGGAAGCGTGGAAAGCCCGTAAACCAGAACATTCCATGCTGTTTTCGGCGCGAGTGCACCACCGAAATCCTTGCGATAAAGTAGCAAATCTGATTCATATTTGCATGCACCAACAACCGCGCCACCCATATCCGTCCCGAATCCGCCGATATTTTTCGTCAGCGAATGAATAACGATATCGACGCCCCAATCAAGCGGACGCTGGGCAAACGGTGTAGCAAAAGTATTATCCACGATGATTTTGATGTGATTCTCTTCATCGCGCGATTTATTTATTTCATCTCGAATTTTGATGATGGCTTCTAGGTCGACGAACTCAAGCGTAGGGTTTGCAGGCGTTTCGAAGTAAAAGACCTTTGTGTTATCGTTGATTGCTGCTTTTACTTCGTCGAGATTGCCGAAATCAACAAGCGTGTGCTCGATGCCAAGCCTTGGAAGCCAGTTCGTGATAAGCGAAAAAGTACAGCCGTAAATCGTCCGAAACGCCACCAGATGGTCACCTGCTTTCATCGTAACACCGAATGCTGCTGCGATTGCCGCCATCCCAGTCGAGAAAGTTACCGCCATATCTGCGTTTTCCGCTTGCGCAAGTCCTTCCTCAAGCATCCCGCGCGTCGGCTCATCAAGCCGGTCATAGATATAAACTGGGTCTTCGTCTTGCGTTCGATTCACACCGAATTTCACGAAACCTTCACCCCCGCGCTCAGCGGAGTCAAGGCGATATGTAACGGAGCTTGAAATCGGGGGAACAAGATGATGCTTGTAATCCCAGCGCGGCGAAACAAACTTCCCGTGAATCAAAAACGTGGACATGTCAACTTCGTCATCGTTACTGCTAATTTTGTCGTTTTCTGCCATTGCAATCCTCAGGATTTAAGTTTTTCACATTATCCAATCTTTTTCACGGGTTTGAAGGAAATTTTGTCATAACTGACTTTTTCGATAGCCAGCGAAAAACATTTGTTGAAATTAGCAGATTATTTCTCCTCTTTTTTTATCACTCCCCCCTTGTGGGGGAGTCGAAGAGAACGAGCTGGAAAGCAAAGTTCGATTCGGTGTGGGGTTATTCCTCTACAAAACCAGAAAATTCGGTGTGCAACAATCAGGAGAAGAAAGAAAAGCATGTTTACATGCCCCTCCCCGCATCATCCTGCACAATGCTTGCATTCTGCGACCCTCCCACAAGGGGAGGATTATTATCCATCAGTGAAACCTTTATAATCGGTTTTAATGAACTGTTTTGTGAGAATAAAGTATTATGTTTACTATGTTGTGTCCCATAACTATTTTGGGTATATTCCGCCAGCTTCACGCAACTTTCGAAATCTCTTCACTCAAAACGTCCTCAATGTAGCTTTGGCTATGTCTGCGGCGTTTTTCAATCCTCGATTCCGATTCTTGCACAAATCTGACAAAATATCCTCTCAAAATACTAATGGGATACAACCTATAATTTTCACATTATTTTGTCTTCGGAGGATGCTTTGAACACACATGAAATCGACAGACTCGTGAAATCGTATGAGGAATCCGCACCAAAACCCAGAAAGCGCAAGAGAATCATGCTGAATATCACAATCATCGTTGTTTTGATGAGCATTTCAATACTCATCGGGTATCTGCTGCTCAATTTGATTGCGCACAACCGATACGTAGATTTAATCGAGGAGATTAAAGGGCGTGGTGAAGCAATTGAGTTCAGCGAGATTGCAATTGAAGAGCTTGAGGACAGCGAAAATGCTGCGACATACATAAAACGCGCCTTCAAAACATTTATTGATTTTCAGGATACAATTGATATGGATGCGGACGAAGATTATTGGTTACAAGCAGAAGAATATGAGAAAAACTACTCGCTTGCTGCTTTGCGAAAATATCCTGACAGAGTGCAAATTGTCCGTGATTACATCAAGCAAAACGAGGAAACAATTGAGCTGATTCACAACGGTTTACAGCATCCAAAAGCTAACTTCAAGGTCGATTATGAAAACCTTGAGATACCTCCTATTAGCGATGTTATGAGAATAAGTCGAATATATTGGCATCTGTTAAACCTTGCGATTTTGGATAATGTTGCTGAACAGGCAATTAAAAACTTCATTGATATGTATCGACTTGCACTTGTTATGAGCAATGAGCATCTTCTAATTACAAGACTTGTTGTGACTTCCTTGGAATCACAATCACTGCAAACTCTGAAATTACTGTATGAGAATATTGAGTTTACAGAAGCTCAGCTTGAAGTTCTTAATGCTGAACTCGGTAAAATCGAGAATTTGAAAAGTTTTGCCGATGTGCTAATCTCTGAGCGTTGTTTTTCTTTACTTTCAATTACAAATGAAGATTCTGGGGATGACAGTCAGTTGTTTGATTATGAAGGCTATATTTATGGCAAGTATGCGAATCTTCTCCCAGACTCAGTTATCAAGCTTGACAGTCTGAATTACGTCAAGGAGCTTGGCAAAACAATTGACCTTTCAAAGAAACCTTATCTTGAGATAAAAGACGAATTATTCGCGTTACAAACAAAGTGGGAAAATGAAACATCAATATTTCGCAAATATACAGCATATAGTATTCCTGCGGTAATAGGGTCAGTCATTCGTCAGCCAGTAATGCAGGTGTTGTCGAAGATTGCGTGGACTACGCTGGCAATTGAGCTTTTCAAACTTCGGCATGGCAAACTTCCGCAAACCTTGACAGAGCTTGTTGAAGGCAAGATTTTAATTAAACTGCCTGTTGACCCGTTTACCGTCGATTCGTTGATTTATGAAGTTTCGGGAGATAAATTTAGGGTTTTCAGCAAGGGTTTTGATGACTGGGACAATGCCCCCAGCGGTTTTGATGAGTTTGAGCATGACGGCAATATCGTCTGGAAGCTGAAGGATATTGCCCCGGATGACCCCGACGATAATGATGAAAAGGAATAATCGATTATGTGCGAAGAGAATACAAATGATTGATGTATAATTAATATTGAGATAAGTCTGGAGGATATTATGAAAAGCATGTCAGATAAAAAAGGAAAATCAAAAAAACTATGGCGAATAATTCTGAAAATTTTAATCATCATCACAATAATTGTGTTGTTGATTTATGTCATTGCTGAAATTGTGGCTCATTTCAAATATGAAAGCATTATTAATGGGATTAGGTCAAAAGGCGAGCCGGTTTCACTTTCTGAGTATGAATATCCCATGGTTATTGAGCAAAATAATGGTGCTTCTTTTATCGAACACGCATTTAGTCAACATGATATTTTCAAAGATATGTATCCGAATGAATTTTGGGATGCTTTTGAATTTATGCATTATGAGACAGATTCTTCGGTACAGGAGCTTTTCAATTCACCTGATAAACAACAAAAACTTAAAAGTTGGCTGGATATAAACCAACAAACATTTCAGCTTCTGCAAAAGGGATTGGAATTCCCAGAGAAACGCTTTGAGCTTGTGAAATACGTATTCAAAGATATTGAGACCATCGGAACATTTTCAACAAAGTGTATAAATTTAGCTTGGTTATTATGTGGAAAAATGAATCAGTCAATCTGTAACAAAGATAAATCTCAGGCAATTGCAGATTTTAATACATTGGTTGATTTTGCAGTAATCTGGAATAATGAAATTGAAATGTATATCACAGAAAGTTCGTTTTATTCATTCGACGAAGTTTTGAAAGCACTTCGGGTGTTGGTTGACAATGTCGATTTGACTGAAGAAGATATAAACGTCATCAATGCTAAGCTTGATGAACTTCTGCCTTCACTTGATATGTCAAGATTTCTGATTTTGGCAAGATGCCTTTTCCTGGATTATGTGAAATTACTCGACAATGACCCGATGAATTTAAAGGAAGATGCATACGGCGACTGGAAAACTTATGTTCCTGATTCACACATGAAACTTATGCTGCTGAAAGCGGTCGAGAATTCTACGAAGCTAATTGAATTGACGAAAATGCCGTATTTCAACGCTAAAAGCGCAATCGAAGACATGAAAACGGATGCTATGAATTGGTTTGGGGTTTACTATGATGCGGATGTTTGGACGATAATAGCGATTGGCACTCATTTCGATAGGGTTATATCAACTGCGCAATATAGAATTGCGAAAATCACACTTGCAGCAAAGATTTTTGAACTCAGAAACGACCGAAAACCTGAAAGCATTGACGAACTTGTGAAAATAGGACTCATTGACACGGAAGCGATTGACCCATTTACAGGAAAGCAGTTCAAGCTTGTGATTATTGATGATGAGTTGATTATTTACAGTGTGGGTCCAAATGGAGTTGATGATTTCGCTTCAAAGCAAGATACATCAAACAGTGCAGACCTTTTCTGGATAAGTAGATTTGTGAGAACTCAACAGCAATCTCAGCTGCAGACTCAGCCTGAGGGAAATAAATAAGTGATGAAAATTTTGGAATCTTTGGATTTTACAATTCGATTACACACAGATTATGTAAAAAAAATAGTGCCTCTTTCAATATCTCCAATATTTTGTATATGTATTAACTCGTTGTGAATCAGTCGATGAAACGCCTGATATTTTTGCGTATTCTATGATTTTACCTGCTAAGGTGAACAATGGGTTTACTGAATGATGACAATTCCATTCAAAATGTGCCGTTAAAGGCAGCACGTGAGTCTAGCGATCCATTCGTACTTGCCAAGGGTTTTTTCCTCGGCAGACAATACCGCAGTACGCTGGAGTTCCTGCAAAAAGGCGAAACCCAGATTGAAGATTTTTATACACACGAGCCGGAAGCCCTGCTATTGCTTGGTCAAGTGCATTTTCACCTCTGCAATTATTCGGATGCAAAAAAATATCTGCATCAGGCAACGAAAAATATCAAATCAACAAAACTCGCCCGGTATTATCTCGCTAAACTGCTGATTATTCAAGGGGATTACAGAAAAGCAAGCGAACTTTTGTTGTCTCTCATTGCCGATTTCCCGGAAGATGTATCATACAGGATTCACAGTTACGCCCTGCTGGCAACCTGCGAGATGAAGATGGGCAGAGTACAGGTTTCCGAGGATTATCGACAAAAAGCTGAGGAAAAAGGATTTCATTCAGCCGATTTGCTCCTTGAGCATGGACGTTATCTGATGCTGCAAGAGTCGTGGGATGAAGCCGCTAATTATTTCGGTGAAGCAGCAAACGTTGACCCGACGAGCACACAGGCGTATTTTCATCTGGCGAAACTGTTTTATCTGCATCGGCAGTTCTCAAAAGCTGAGGAAATTCTCGCATACGGGCTAAACAACGCACCCGAGGAAATCGACCTTTACATGCTTCTCGGCGACATCCGCAAAACTCAGGCGCGTTACGAAGATGCAATTCACTTGTATCAGCTTGCCATGGAAATCAACCCGACGAGTTATTTCGGTGCGTACATCACGTATCAGCTTGCTGAATGCTATTATCTCAAGAACGACTTGCCGTTGAGTAAAAATTATTACAACGATGTCATTAAGAATTTCTCAAGTTCAAATCTGTGTTCTGAAGCGAAATATTTCCTGAATAATCTTGAAACGCGCAATAAACGCGGCTCCGAGCGCATTCGTATTGAGAATTTCCCGCTTGGTATCCCGCTTGTCGACCTCATCGGACATAAAATCGTCGTTAACTTCCTCGTGCAGTATGGGATTGATATAACCGAAACCCAGCTTGACGATATCAATACAATCGAAAGGTACGACGATTGGCTTCTACTCCTTGATTTCTTCGAGTATTTGAAGCTTAAGATACTCGTTTTCCGAGGTGACAAAGATACCATTAAAAAACTTGTGCGCGCCCAGGTTCCTGTGCTTGCCTCAGAATGTATGGGCTTGAAGCATAGATTTATCGCCATTATCGGCTTCGATACATTCAAAGATTCAGTAATCATCGTCGACCCCGATTATCCCGATTCAATCGATTTATCCTGGAAAGCATTTGAAAAATCATGGTCAATCACCAGCAATGCGTTGATAATCGCGCTTCCCAACGGCTGGAACGATCTTATTACCGAGCTTGGCATAAGCGAAAGCATCCTGCACAACAATTGGATAGATGCCTTGAAAGCTAAGGATGCAGGAAATATCGAGGAAGCGAGAAAAATTGCATCTGATGCAAGAATCACAGATTCTAAGGCAGAAACTGCTATTAAGCTTGAAACCGAAATCGAGATTACCGGTAATAATTTTGATGAAGCAATAAAATTGTGCGATGAACAGCTTGAGATGAATCCTCAAACTTTCTGGGCGTACAAATACAAAGGCGACTCATTATACAATCTGGAAAAATTCAACGATGCCCTTAAGCAATATTGCAAAGCCCGTGTTATTTACAATAATTGCCCGATGATTTTCGGCATGAGCGGCTTGTGCTACGAAACCATGGGTAATCTCTCTCGCGCAAAACAATGTTATCTCAGAAGCCTTGAAATTGAGCCGACCGGGACGGATGTCCTATATAATCGGGCAAATATTTATTACGTGGAAAAGAAATACAAAAAAGCGGAAAAAATTATAGGTGATATTTTGTCCATCGAGCCTGAATACGAAAAGGCTAAAATCCTTCTCGACAAAAGGAAAAAACAGAAGAAAACCGACAGTGAAACATCCGAAATCTGAAATTAGGAGTCGCTAAAGAATAAGTTCGCAGAGTTTTATTTCGAATTTATGTAAGATTCGCTTCGAGAATTGAGGAAAACCGCAGGCATAGTAAAGCTATGTTGAGGATTTTCAGATTGATAAGAAACAGAAGATTGCGTGAAGTCGGAATAAAAATCCGAAGATATTTTTGAGCGAGGACTTTTCATGGGTAGAGCGCACAAATTCGGCGACAATATTGATACAGACGTTATCATACCGGGACGATATTGCAATATGACAAACCCGTCGGATTTGGCGAAACACTGCCTTGAAGACCTTGATTCCAGCTTTGTGAGCAAGGTCCAGCAGGATGACGTTGTAATTGCCGGTGATAATTTCGGCTGGGTTCATCGCGCGAAGTTGCTGCGGTAACCCTTAAAGCCTCAGTCGTCGGAGCGGTCATTGCCAATTCATTCGCTAGAATTTTATTCCGAAATTCAATAAATATCGGGCTTCTAATAATCGAATGCCCTGAATGCGTTGAAAAAACAGATTCTGAGGATGTTTTGGAAATAATTCTTCAAAAAGGTAAAATTATTAACAAAACCAAGGACTTAATATTCACATTCGCGCCTTATAACACCGAACTTACAGAGATTTTCGATGCCGGTGGATTAATTCCCTGGCTTAAAAACAGGGCATTACACGAGACTTCAGATGATTGAGTTCCGAAATATCAGTTTAAAATTCAAAAATACAATGCTTTTCGACAATTTCTCATTGAGCTTCGACGAAGGTGAGAAAGTCTTACTTTTCGGCAAGTCCGGCACAGGGAAATCCTCGCTGTTAAAGCTTTTGCTTGGATTCGTTCGACAGAATGCCGGAGAAATCCTCATTAACGGAGACAAACTTGATAAGAAACAGGTTTGGAAACTGCGAAAAACAACTGCGTATGTGAACCAGAACCTTGAAATTGGCGAAGGCAGCATCCTCGAATATTTAAGGGAATTCCTCAGTCTGAAAAGCAATGCCGACGTTGAATTCGACGAGCAGGAAATCACCAAATATATTGAATTCTTTGAGCTGCCACCGGATTTATTAGAAAAAAATATAGAAGACATTTCCGGTGGAGAAAAACAGCGTTTCGCAATTATTACATCAATTCTACTCAACCGCGATATTTACCTGCTCGACGAGATTACTTCAGGGCTTGATTCAGAAATGAAACAGAAAGTGGCTGATTTTTTCGCAAACGAATTCAGCAAAACCCTGTTAATTGTCTCCCATGATGAAATCTGGAAGGAATTCCCGAATATTCGAACAATCACATTAAATGGAGCGAAAAGGTGATAAATCTGGGTTGTTTATCTTCAATCTTGGC
>JAIOTL010000023.1 GCA_021106775.1 Planctomycetota bacterium
TAGTACACTGTCAAGCAAGTTTCGAAGGGTTGTCATTCCCGTGAAAACGGGAATCCAGACTGATACAATATTATATTCTAACTTCTGCTGGATTCCCAATCGAGTTGGGAATGACAGTTTTTTTGAACCCTTTACTACTTTCTTGACAAAGCACTAGTTGATACTTATTTCGATTTCAGATTCAGTTTGGTTACACAGGGAATTCGTTGATATTACAATGATTTTGACCTTTCCTTTACCAGTACCCTTAAAATAATATTTGCCGTCGTCACCTTTTTCGATATGTCCCTGTCCTTCACCCTTGATTTCAAAGTGCAGGTCAACATCACCGTCAGCATTTGACTTGACATCAATATTAAGCGCAACTTTTTCTTCAAGAGCAATTGAATTTTTCTGTGCTTCGCAGGTTTTAATTTCAGGCATAGGAAGCTCGCTAACGTCGTCCTGTTTATCGATTTCCTTGTCGATAACCTCTGCAAAATTGACTAAATCGAGTTCTGCTTTAACGTTGGTAATCATCAGCAAAACAAGCACATTGTTGCGAACGAACGCAATCCAATGAGTTTTGCCGTCCTGCGAGAAAATATAGCCAATATGACCAATGCTAAGCTCAAGCTCAGAAAGGCGTTTCATCTTTTCATCGATACTGACGTTACCCAGGAAAGCCAGAAGCAATTTGTGTGCCGCATCAGCAGATTTACAGACTTTCACGAATGCGTTGAATGCAGGTTTCCCGTCCTTTTTGAATTCTCTGCGCGATGGCTGTTTCGGCTGATGTTCAAGCTCTCCAGTATCACAGCCGTCAAGCTTTAGTCCGCCAAGGTTGAATCCGGGTTTATTCTTGCTGTCCTTACCCTCCCAGGTATCAGGCTTGTACCAATCATCGAGTCTGTCTTCGTGCTCGCCAGCATGAGCCATTAGGGCAAAAGATAAAATAAGAAAAGCTGCAATAGTTAAATTACGCATCATCACCTCATTTAAACAATTTTTTAGCTGTTTCATGATAGTATAATTCATTAAGGTGATTAATGTTAAAGTTAATGATAAATTTGTCAAAAATTCTTTACTCATAATCTATGACTGGTTGAGTATAGAAATGTGACAAAATTAAATTAATTATGGAGTTTTTCGGGCATTCATATAATGAAATAGTTAACAGTCATTTAATCATGTTTCATTAATGATTTATGCAAAAACGCTCCCACCAAGTCATTACTTCGGTGCAAGCGTTTTAGGTTATCAGAAAAATTTCAACAGCAGTGTTTATTTTTAAATTTATCGTCGATGAAATGGTCGAATTTGCCTGTCTTTTTCATCTTCTTATGCATTAGTTTTGTGAAAAACCAATATTTGAGATGCAAAATATTCGAGATTCCCATAACAACGATGAGTGCTTGAGTAAATCGGATTTTTTCGAACAAGTGCAGGAAATCGTTGTTGAAATGAGAATAGAGCAGGATACCAAGCGCAATGTAGCTCAGAGTAAGCATAAAACACATAAAACCTTTGATTAATCTCATAATACCTCCAAGTCCAAAATCTTATTTTAATCAATTATACAATGTATTAAAATCTTGGTTTAAATAAAACTAATCTTAAGCTGGAAAATTTGCTAACATTTGAGGCAAATATGCAAGAACCCAAGCTGCCATACGATTTCTTCAAGTTTCTGACGCGATTTAACATAATCACGCCTAATGACCATATTCTGCTTGCATGTTCCGGAGGTGCTGATTCTATCGCACTTCTGCACCTATTCACAAAGGATTTACCCAAACGCTGGCAGAATTTGCGGGTTTCCGTTGCACATCTCAATCATCAGATACAGCATCGTGCAGATGAAATGCAGGAATTTGTCAAATCGCTGTGCAAAAAACTTAATGTGCCGTTTTACAGCGATAATATTGATGTCCTAACACTCAGACAAAGCTCGAAAAAATCTATCGAACATATTGCACGTTACGTTCGTTACGAATTTCTGGAAAAGACTGCAAAAAATATCGGAGCAAACTTCATCGCAACAGGTCATAACAGGGGCGACCAAGAAGAAACCATTCTGATGATGATTCTGCAAGGCTCAGGCATCACAGGGTTGCGTGGGATGCCGATGAAAAGACGCTTCATGGGTGAAGATAAAATCAATCTCGTACGTCCGCTTTTGGAGTTCTCGCGCAGTGAAATTACCAAATATCTTGGTGAAAAAGGCATAAAATATCTGGACGACCCGACAAACGAGGACACTGCATATTTGCGCAATAGAATCCGACACAACATTCTCCCATACCTCGAAAAAGAAGGCAATCCTCAGATTCGCAAGCATTTGCGCGGGATTGCCTCGGAAATTAAATCCTATTTCGAGGAAAAAGACCCTGAAATTGAGAATTTAATCAAACAATGCTGGCGTTTTGAAGGCGATAACCCGTTTCTTGACCTGAATTTAATCAAGGATGAATCAACCGGTAAAATCAGTGCTGTTCTGGTCAACGTTTTCCGGGACATCGGAATTTCATCGCGCGACATCAACCGAAACACAATTGAAAACCTGCTTGAAATGATTGACAAAAAAGAAGGCACAAAAGAGATGCATCTGCCTGGCAATTGGGTAGCTGTGAAGACTCTGAACAATCGTCTGGTTTTCAAAAACAAGCGAATTCGTGAAATTCGTACGCGAGAGCTTGAATATAAAATGATTCAAAAGCACATTCAGCTTAGTCCGTCTGGTGATACTGGATTTCGAGCATGGAGTAAGAATTTTACGCTGCGTGTTGTGCAAAAACCCGTTGATGACACTGAGATTGCAAAGATTAAGGCGAAAGGGGATAGACGCATTGTTTGTATGCAGACATCGAATGCGTACACAACTCCGTTCAAAATCAGGCGCAGGCATCGTGGCGACAAGTTTCGACCACTTGGCGCTAAAGGTTATCAAAAGCTCAAGAAGTTTTTCATAAATCGCAAAATCGAGAAGGATTTGCGCGATGATTGGCCAATTCTTGTGGATTCGTTCGGCAACATTATCTGGGTGATGGGCATGGAGATTGCCCATGATGCAAGGGTTTCGTCGCATCTGTTCCCTGCGATGTATTTCAGAATAATCGAGGAGGAGGATGACACTTTTCCCCGTGTGTAAAATTTGTTGAATCTGAAATTCCTTATTTTTCTGGGCGTGCTTTGTCGGAAAAGCAAAATTGTGGATTCATGCCGCAGACATTACAGCCTTCATCATGACAATTCAAAGTTGTTTCGCCATTCATCGCTTTCTGATACTCATTTTTCATGTATTCAAGCGATATATCGGTCTGCAAATGCTGCCAGGGTAAAGTATCATCTAAGCTGAAAGTTTTCTGTGCAAGCTCGTGGATTGAAAAACCAGCATCAGCGAAGGATTTTTCCCAAATTTTGAAGTTGAAATGCGAATCCCAATTGTCAAAAATCGCACCGTTTTGAAATGCATTCAGAATAACCTTTGATAATCTGGGATCTCCGCGCGACATTGCTGCTTCCAGCACCGAAGATTCAGGGTCATGCCAGTTAATCTCGATTAAATGTCTGAGCCTGCTCATTTCTGATGTTACAATCTTAATGCGTTTGCGCAGAATCTCGATTGGTGTTTGTCCCAGCCAATGAAACGGTGTATGCGGCTTTGGCACAAACGGGGACAAAGTTACGCGGATTCTGGGTTTTCGACGTGGATTTGCAGTTCGGGCGATTTCAAGCAGCTTCTTCAACAGATTCGCGATTGCAACCGCATCTTCGTCAGTTTCTGTGGGCAACCCGAGCATAAAATATAGTTTCAGACGCGCGTAACCCTTTGAGAATGCGGTTTTGCAGCCTTCGAGGAGGTCATTATCAGTAATATTTTTGTTGATTACTCTGCGAAGTCGCTCCGTTGCTGCTTCAGGCGCGATTGTCAAACCCGTATTGCGCACAAGACCTGTTTTTTCAATGATTTCATCAATCTGGTCGTCTACCCGTAAAGAAGGCAACGCAATGCTTATGTTCTGGGTTGCATAACGCTGATTTAACACCCCAGTCAGAGTCTTTAGATGTGGATAATCCGATGATGACAACGACAAAAGTGACAACTCCTCGTAACCGGTGTTCGCAAGTATTTCTTTCGCCTGATTTAACAGCGTTTCCGCAGATTTGAAGCGTTGCGGACGATACGCCATGCCAGCCTGACAAAACCGGCATCCCTGCGTGCAACCCCGCATTATTTCAAGCACTGCGCGAGAGTGAATCGATTCAACCACTGGAACTAAAGGTTTTAACGGATACTGCGCTTTGTCAAAGTCGAGTACATAATCTGCCTGCCTGTCGCCAATATCGGTAAACTTCGGATTCACAGCAACAAGCTCATCATTTTCATAAACAAATTCGTATAATTCGGGAACATAAACCGAATCGTATTTTTTCGCTATATTTTTAAGAATTTCCGCACGCTTCATGCCTGATTTCTTCTGACTTGCATACATTCTCAGGATTTCAACGAGATTGTTCTCAGCATCACCCAGGATGAATGCGTCTATAAAATC
>JAIOTL010000366.1 GCA_021106775.1 Planctomycetota bacterium
TCAAACCTTGAGGAAGAAGATGAAGGTGAAATCAAGGCTGAATGCGCAAAAATCAACAGAACACTTGTGAAAATAATCGAAATTGGTGAGTCAATGGAATCGATTCGCAACAAGTTCACGTATTTTGCGGATCAGAACAATAAGTTGCTTAGCGTTTATAGTGACAATGAGCTTGAATCACCTGAAAACATGAAAAAACTTACACCCGCAACCTGGAAGAGGGAAGATGACAAGCTGCTGAAGGCACGCGTTGAAGCATTCATGAATCCGTTTTATCTGCTTGCCGATAAAATCAAATCGAATGATGCCCCACTTGGCTATCAATTAAAATTCAAAGAGCCGTTCGTCGAGGAACACCGGGATATTATTTATTGGCACTTTTACATGCCTTTTGGTGAAAGACAGATTAAATATACGATTACGTTCAGGGACAGAAGAGTCAAAAGCTGGAATGCAGTTCCAGTTCCCAAGGAATATTAATCCTTAGTCAAGTCTTTGATAACAGACAAAACATTTTAAACTGCCGAAAATTGCTTTTATTGTATAATGCGGGTATTGAAATTTACATTATGCAATGAAAGAGGTGGAAAATGGATAAAATTGAGAAAATTGTCAAACCTGTGTCAAACATTGCATCTAAATTCGGAAAGATAGCAGGAAGCAAATCCAAGTTATTGTCGCTTACTAAGTTTATTTGTCAAACTGGCACTTCCTTGCTGCCTGGTATCGGACCTCTGATAGGTTCAATAATTGGTTCAACACTGGAAGCACAAAAGGATGCTGATGATGACGAAAAACTGCTTGCAATACAGGATGAGATTGAAAAACAGTTAAAAGAATCAAAAAAACTCAGAACTTTAATTGATTCCAATAACGAAGAACTCGAAACTAAGTTTGAAAAAAGTTTTGAGATAATAACAGAACGAATTAGCAAAGAATTTGACAATTTTGATAAGGAAAACTCGCTGATTAAAGAACTCCTAAACACGATGGAAAAACAGAATTTAGAGAGCTTTGAAGAAATCACCGCCTATGTAAGTGAGAATTCCGAAACGTTGACAACAATCAATGAATCAATATCCACCATCCAATTCGATATGGAAGAAGCTATGCATTGCTTGAATGTGATTGATAAGAAAATCGATGAAATACTTGGCGTGGTTAAGAAAATAACAACATTCGAATGGTCTAAAAAGGAGTTGGAAACTGTTAAGAAATTGAATACTAAAGATGTTCTTTGTGAGCGAGATGGCATAGATGTAAATCTGTTCACTGATGATGTAATGAACGTGTATTTAAATGCAAAGAAAAAGGTTGATAATAAAGCAATACACGAAAGAATTGCCGAGGAATTGTTCAAGAAACTTGAAACGCAGATAATTTCAATACTTGAGAGTGTTCCGTATAAAATCCTGTTTGTCAGTAATGATAGAACTGAGATTACAATGCATATGCTTACACTTTTCAAGGAAATCGGCTTGAGCCAGTCGTTTGTGCGGAAGTTCGCAGAGGAGTTTACCCCGAATTTCTGGAAAGCTGAAGGTAATAGAATTAAGCTTTATTACGAAACCGGAAGTGTTTACGATAAAACAACTCAAAATATTATTACTGGGGTTGGCGGATTCGCTGCTGGTGTAGTTGTTGGCACGGTCGTTGGCTCAAAACTTAAAAACGACGATAAAAAATAGGACAACAATCTAACAGTGTGAGTTTATTTCTCGGTTTTTGTGATGTCAGGCATTTTCGTCAAGGTCGTGACACGATAATTTTTTTCGATTATTGAATTGGCTTCAAGCAGTGTTATAGAACCGCCGAACTTATCCATGCCTGGAATCGAGCTTTTCTCTATCAACCATGTAACTTTGAATCTGCCCACTTTTTCACCCTTATTGTTGAAAACGTTGAGCAAGTTGTCTTTCGCGAGTTTCGTACCCTTGGGAAAAGCGACAATCGCGTCGAAATTACGGTCAGTCCGACTAAATTGAATAATTTTGCCTGTAATAACACCCGGTATATTGCTTTTCTCAGGAATTTTCACTTCATCTTTATCGTTTGGTTCAGTTGTTGAATCACCTTTTTCCTTTTTCAACGCTTCCTCAAGCACTTCCTTTTCTTTTTGCAAACTCTTATAACGTCTGTCCTTCTTCGCAACTTCATCCAAAGCATCCTTCAAATCCTTTTCACTTTTGACCTTCTCATCCTCAAGAACCTTAATCTTGTTTTGAAGTTCTGCATATTGTGCTTGAAGCTGTTTCGTAACCTCCGCAGGTGCAGTCTGAGAAATATTTGCCACCATCTCGGTAAGTTTCTTCAAAATCTCATTTTGAGCATCGAAATGTTTTGTCAAAATCTCGTTTTCCACGCGCAACTGGGCATTCTCAATTTTACCGATTCGTTCCTCGAATTTTTCGATTTCACCCTCAAGTGCAATCCGTTTTGTCTTATCTACTTCATGCTTTTCAACCTCAAGCGAAAGCCGAATCACTTCCCTGTTCAATTCATTGATTTTTGCATCAGTTAACGGTGAAGTTGTGCTGGTTTTGCTCAATATAGCATCGACACTTTCCTCGAAAGCCTTGTTCATTGCTAAAATTATCGAATTTATCTCTTCTGTGCTGTTTGTTTTGTAAACAGGCGCAACATTCTTGCTCTTTTCGAGGTCTTCTTTCATCTCAGAGATAAGCTGCTTCACACTCGGGTCGGTATAAGGCTGACAACCTGTTGAAAGCACAACCGTCAGCACGAGTAATAGGATTAATGTAATGTTTTTCATTTTCAGCCTTACTGGATTAAGTTTACCACACTGTCAATAGGGCAGGTTACGCTTGAGTCCCTACTGCCAACACTGTGAGAAAAAGTACGCTTGCGTACCTACTGACAATGCTGTGAGTTAAATTATACATGATTAATGCGACAACAATCAAATTTGTCGATTATGTTTCTTCATCGCGCTGTCGTTTCCTGAAAATTATGCGTATGGGAACCTCAGGAAACGGCGAAGATTCTCTCAGTTGATTGACCATAAATCGTTTATAATCATTTGGAAACATTTGGGGATTATTCACGAATATAACAATTGATGGCGGAGCAACGCTAATTTGCGTTGAATAGTAAATTTTTGCATGTCTTGTTCCAAGTCTTGGCGGTTTCCTGACTTGAAGTGCGTTATTGATTATCCGGTTAAGCTCACCCGTATTAATTCTCTGATTTGCCTGATGCCAGAGGTCTTGCGCAAGGTCAATTGTATCCCAGAGATTAAGTCGATTCTTTGCTGAGATGAATGAAATCGGAGCAAAAGCAAGTCCTGGCAGCCTGTCTCGCAAGTATTTTTCATATTCCTCAATATCTATACCGGCTTCAAGCGCAAGGTCCCATTTATTTATGACGATTATTGCGGGTTTGATTGATTCGACGGTTCGGGCAGCAAGTTTTTTTTCGAGGTCAGAAATCTCGTTGCGTGCATCGAACATCAGCAAAATAACGTCTGCACGTTTGATTGTACCCAGTGCTCTTGACTGCGAATAAAACTCAAAAGTGTTTTCGACCGCGGATTTGCGACGAAGACCTGCAGTATCAATTGCCACGAACTTTTTGTCGCTGTACATAAATTCGACATCGATTGCATCCCGCGTTGTACCTTCGATTTCGCTGACAATCACTCTTTTCTCACCGGCAAGAGCATTCACCAGGCTTGATTTCCCGACATTGCGCCTGCCAAGCATTGCAAGTCTGAGGGGTGGCAGCTTGTCCGCATCGTCATTTTCTTCGGATAGGGGTAAATTTGCGACAAA
>JAIOTL010000384.1 GCA_021106775.1 Planctomycetota bacterium
CTTTCAACGAAAAACAGGTCGTTTTCGAAACCGTTCACGAAGGCAAAAAACTTGCAATGATTCAGTACAAACTCGGTAAACAAGATGTTGTAGAAGTTTATGCTGATTACATACAAGCGCAGCATATTGCTGCTCAAATCAAAGAATTGTTCACGGAAAAAGTTTTTGCTGGCTTCGGAGTTTACAACACATTGCGCACAAAAGAAGGATTGAATTACGCAGAACTCGCTAAAACCTGTCAGGGAAAATGTTTTCAGGCTTTTTATCAAAAATTCCCGGAAAGATTCAACCCGACAAAACCTTATTTCATTGGACAGAAAAAGGTCGTAGAAATTGTCGAAAAGCTTGAACCTGTGGGCAATGAATTCAACTGGACTGAAAAAGAAGGTGAACCTAAAAAATCTTGCCTCTACGACGAGCATCTGAAGCTCAAAGGTCGCATGGTGCCTTTCGCAGGCTGGAAAATGCCGGTTATGTACACAAGCATTTTAGACGAACACAAGAAAGTGCGCGAAGCTGCAGGACTTTTTGACGTCTCGCACATGGGTGTCTTCGAGTTCGAGGGTGAGGATGCTGAACAATATCTTGATATTGTAACGACTAATTTCGTGAAACGGCTTCGACCGGGTAATTCGCATTATAGCTACATTTTTGATGCAAATGCTGACTGCATTGATGACATCATGGTTTATCGCCTGGGTGCTCAAAAGTTTCAGATGGTTGTTAATGCCGCCAACGAGGACAAAGATTGGGACTGGTTTACAGGCGTTCGAGAAGGCAGATATTTGCTCGATAATGCTCGACCATGGGTTAAAATCCCAGACAGACTTGCAATTCGCAACCTCAAAACCGATGAAAGCCTTGGCGACAAAAGGAAAATCGACATCGCGCTTCAGGGACGTAATTCTCTTGCTATTTTGCGGTCGATGATGAAAAACTCTGAAGATAAGCAGAAACTTGAATGGTTGCCAAAAACCGATTTTATTGATGTCGAACTTGCGGGGATTCCTGTAACCGTTGCCAGAACAGGCTACACGGGAGCACCCGTCGGCTTCGAACTTTATTTTCATCCCGATGCTGCACCTGAAATCTGGAACACGATTTTGTCACGTGCGGATACATATCCTGTTTATCCTGTGGGGCTTGGTGCAAGGGATTCTACGCGCACCGAAGCAGGTTTTCCGCTTTACGGGCATGAGCTTTCAGGCACACATAATATCTTCCCGACAGAAGCGGGTTACGGCTCGTTCGTCAAGCGTCATAAGCCGTTTTTCATTGGTCGTGCGCCTTTCCTCGCAAAGGAAGATAAGCGCGAGAACGAACTTATTCGCTTCAAGGTCGAAAAGCGTGGAATATCAACGATTCATCCAGGTGCGCCGGTTCTCAACAAGAAAGGGCAATGCATCGGTTACGTAACTTCTGCAGCATTGATTGGTACGAAGCAGATGGGGCTTGCATATGTGAAAAAACGCAACTTAAAGGCTGGCACGTCGATTTCAATCATAATTCCTCCGAGAAAAGGCGCTAAGCCGGTCAATCCAGTTGAACTGAAACCAGGGGAAAGTATGATTTTGCCTGAGCCAGCAAGAATCCTTGAAAGATTTCCGACCGATGAGGAATTACTCGAGAATCTCGATAATTAAATAATTATTTAGATAGTGCTTGTCATTCTGAAGGAGCGTTTGCGACAGAAGAATACAGATATTCGAATCCATTTTTTATCACGACATCGAGAAGATTAATCTTCGAGAAGCCGCGAAGTTTCGTAGAAACGAGCGAAAAAGTCAGCTTTGAAATAAATTAAAGCATCCTTTTAATATTTTTACCACTAAGAACACTAAGATTCACTAAGGTTCGCTTTCGCTGACAAACTGAGTTTGGGAACAAGGAGGCGGTGGTTGAGGTTCTCGAAACCACAACGATATCTGAGATGGTTGAGGTACTCGAAACCACCATGTTACGAGTTACCTTCGAAGTCATCGCCTTCGACTATGCTGCCTTCGAGAACCTCAGGCAACGATTCATGATTCTCTGCAAGGTGGCGTGTAATTAGTGAAATAACACGACACAAGCAGTTGTATGATTGCAGTTCGTCCATATTTGATGCTAAATCGATTTCATAGCAAATTAATAGCAAAGTAAAGCAAATTTATCTGCATAACACCTGCAAAACGCTACATATCGCTAAATTGATGCCTGTACTACCATTTCAATAAATTATCTAATTGTTATTCTCTTTGATGTATTTTTCGATAAGCTCGACTTCGGTCTTATTGCCGATAAACAAAGGCGTACGTTGATGCAGCTCGGTCGGTTGAATATCAAGAATCGGGATTGTGCCGTCGGATGCATAACCGCCAGCTTCCCGTGCTATCATCGCAAGCGGCGACGCTTCATAGAGCAAACGAAGTTTACCGTTAGGCTTTTTCGGATCCTTCGTGTCTTTCGGATACAGAAAAATACCGCCCTTGATTAAATTACGATGGAAATCCGCAACCAAAGCACCTACATAACGCGCAGAAAACTTGCGATGATTCGCAGGATTCTTAATGTCATCAATATATTTCTTTATCGCTGGCTCCCAATAATGATAATTCGATTCATTCGTGCTGTAATACATCATCTTTTCAGGAATCTTAATGTCCGGGTTTGACAGCAGGAATTCACCAATATTCGTGTCAAGGGTGAATCCATGCACTCCGTTGCCTGCGGTATATACAAAAATTGTGGACGAGCCATAAACGATGTAGCCGGCAGCTACTTGCTTATATCCAGGCTGCAACAAGTCCTCAATAGTTCCTCTATCACCCGTAGAAACTTTTTTGTGTATCGAGAAAATCGTTCCAACACTGATATTTATATCGATATTGCCGGAACCATCAAGCGGATCGAACGAAAGTACATATTTACCGGTGGAATATTTGTCAGAAATATACATCGGCTCCGCAGTCTCCTCAGAACCCATGATACACACTCTGCCGGTATGACTGTTAATGTCATACATCACACGATTGGCGAATATGTCAAGTTTTTGAACCTCTTCATCCTGAACATTGACTTCACCAGTACTGCCGATGATGTCTCCAAGCTCAGCCTGTCTGACTTCCTTACCGATAATCTTTGCACAGAGCGCAACATCGTAGAGCAACCTTGTAAAATCGCCGCTTGCATCCGGAAAATTGGTTTGCTGTTCGATAAAATGCGCTTCAAGGGTAATTGGTGATGATGGCATAGAAACCTCTTTATATATATGTTTTATGAGAGCAATATAACAAAATTTCGGCAGTCACTAAATACAAAACTGGTTATAGTATAAATTTTAGTAAATATAAAAAATTTGAACCATAAATTGGGTTTTTGTTTAAAATGTTATAATGACAGAATAAACATTGTTGCTA
>JAIOTL010000344.1 GCA_021106775.1 Planctomycetota bacterium
GCTTAGCTGGTACCAAATCACTCAAAATATCATGTCCTTCAATACTTTTAGCGTCTTTCAATGAACCTTCTATGACTGCGTAAAAATCCTCGGTGGGAAATCGGCTGTCTGTCAAACCAGTCCGAAAAACCTTGCCATGGGTGATGTTAGAAGCGTTTCCCGTTGAAATTATGAAGCAATCGAACTTCGCTCCACGTTCAAGACTCTGAATATTCTGCGGATAAAACGCAAACACCTTGATAATTGCAATACCTTGTTCATAAAGATTAAAGCTCGAATCAACAAGACCTGACATGAAAAGTTTCTCGATTGTTGGCATTGTGAATTCATCAAAAAGATCGCCAGCATCACCGAAATATTTCGGCAGAGAATGTACAATATTCGTGCCAGTCAGCATTGACATTTCAATATTCGTGCTTTTAACGAATTCATTTATCTGAAATTGTGCTTTCTTCAAAACCTGAAATTTAATCGAATCTTTCGCATCTTTTCCTACTTTTATTATCTCAACCTCGTCAATATCTGTTGTGCTGCAACCAGCATAAACCACGCTGCATATTGTAAATATTGCAATTGATAATGAAATTCTTAGCATATTATTCTCCGTTTTTCACAAGTGTAACTCATTCGAACAAATTTGTCCGTTTTCTGACTATTTTTTGCTGGTTTTAAAATCCTTGCATGTTTTCGCAAAAAAACAATGTCGGCATGTTTCGCTGACGTTCCCAGCAAATCGTCTATCCCTAAGTTCACGTAAAGCGTCGCTAAACGAGTTTTTCATCTCATCGTGTACTTGGGATGAATATTCCCTGAGAAATGGTTTTTGCGTGTCCCTAACTGCAAAAATCGTGTACTCAATCTTTTTGTTGGATTTCAGGTGAATTAATCGCTCCATCAGCACGAAACAGTATAATTTTAGTTGATTCTCGTAGCTAAACTGCAAATAATCCGGCTGAGTAGTTTTGTCGGTTTTATAATCGAGTACAATCATTTTGTCCTCAAATTCCGCTACGACATCGATAATTCCATTAAATTCAATCCCAAAACGTTTAATATGCGTCGGTACTTCTGTAAAGACCTTATCCGCAGATGTTAGCACCTCTACAAACTCTCGTTTTTCGAGCATCGCAGAAGTTAAATGCTTTAATTCACTAAAGATTTCATCATCATTTTGATAGAAATTCTGCCTTTTGTTAATGCTGTCCTTAAAACTCGCGAAATCTGAATAATCAGCATTCTCAGTAATCTTATGAAACGCTATACCGACATCCTTCGCATCAATATTTTTTTCTCTTGCATTCGAAAATTCCGTCTCATATTCTGCACCGAGGGTTGCTGCTGCATCATTTTGTGAAAACTCATATAGTTTCGGGCATTTCATTAATTTTGCAAGTTTTATTGCACTAAGCACGAAAGATTCGGGCTCAACCTGTATCACCCTCTCGGAAAGCTCAAAAGCCTTTTTCAATTTCTCCGTGAGTTCTTTATCCTCAACAACTTCAGTCTCAGCTTCAGGTGTTTCCACTTTTTTAATCATGAACCACCGTCGAACATCCAGCCCCATAAATGAAAAATCCTCGAATTCAGTCTCATATCGCATTTCTTTTTGTTCTTCAAAAACCGGTGAATCGTTTAATTTCAGCAATCTACGCAGATATGATGCAAAATTTCGAACTCTTGAGTCCTGTTTCATTAATTCCTGAATCTCCTCGTAACTCATCGAAGAAAGCGTGTTTTCGCGTAATTTATCAACGATTTTCAAAGATTCATCCTCGGTTTCAGTGAACATGCATGTGCCAGCAATGAACAAAAAATCTTCCGCACGGGTAAACGCAACATAAAACAATCTCAGACTCTCCAGAAGGTTGTCCCGATTGTTTTTTTCGTTTAAATCCTCATGATATGCATTAATTGAATTTGCTGTGTAAATTTCTTTTTTCTCGTTGAATTTATAATATGAACCGCAAATCCCGAAATCCTTGTCCGTAAACAATTTCTTTAATGCAACTCTACCTCCGTCGACATCAAATTCCATTTCAGTACTGACACTATCCTCAGTCTCGACAACGAAAACCGCAGGAAATTCCAGCCCTTTCGCCTTATGAATTGTCATAATCCTGACTGCATCACGCTCGGAATCGATTAATCCGCTTGAAGGTGCAGCCTCATCGATATCGATTTCCATGTCTATCAACTTCTGCAGATGATTCACAAGCTCAGGAAAGAAATAATTGTTACGATGCTGAAACTCCTTCATCAGGTCGCGAAACGCATAGAAATTCGCTTCCGCGGTTCTGTCATCGTCATAAGCACCGATTTTATGAACAAAATCGAGCCTGTTCATAGTATAATCGAGGATTTCAAGACAGTTGAACGTTTTCAGTTTTGACTCTATTTCAAAATAAGCCAGCATGAAATCATGGAGCAAAAGTAAGTATTTGTCGAAATTTTTTAGCTCAGCATCACCTGCACTTTTGTAAACACTTGCTGGCAGAATCTCTTTTGCGCTTAGTTTCTCATCCTCATAAAGTGCAACCGCTGCCTCAAAAATCGAAACACTTATCTGCTGCTCATCGTTTACATTCCGCAGTAAATTCTGCATTTCCGTGCGTTTTTGACTCAGCCAGAAAATCGCATCATCGTTTGTACCGACGAACGGTGTTTTCAGAACAGCAGCAAAATTTATGTCATTATTCTGGTTCATAAGAAATTTCAGCAGATAGAAAACATCAAGTACGACAGGCTGTTTAAGCAGGTTCTTTCCACCGAAGATCAGCGCGGGAATTCCGAGATGATTCAATGCATAACGATATTTCAGCGCGGTCGCACGTTTTCGAACCAAGATTGCAATGTCGCTGAACTTGAATTTCTTAGCATCATCTGATTCATCTTTGACCAGCATTTGAATACGCCTAGCGACGAATTCCGCCTTCAATTCTTTCGCTTCATCACTAACTTGCACGGTTTTTTTTGTTTTTTCATCAATTTCTTCACAGCTGCGATTAACAAACAAAACCTCGATTTTCGGGCTTTTCGACGGTTTTTCAGGCTCAGCTTTCGCAGCATCAAGGGGTGTATCAATTTTATCGAAATCTATTTCTCTTTTCGTTGCCAGCATTGCAGGATGAAAGATTTTGTTGCAGAAATTTATCACGTCTTTGTGCGAGCGATAGTTTTTAGTCAATTCCAAAACTTTTGTCTTATTATCGGTCGCGAAATCTGCAAAAACCTTGATATCAGCCTGTTGAAACCGATAAATCGACTGTTTTGCATCGCCAACCGTGAAAATTCTGGCTGAATCCCTGCAAATTCGAGATATTAAACTGTATTGGAAATCGTTTGTATCCTGAAACTCATCAAGCAGAATCTCATGAAACTGGTTTTTAACTGGTGATTTTACAGCATTAATCAGAGTATTCAATGATTCCAGATAATCAATGAACTCGAATCGCCGCATCTTACGCTTTTTCTCAGCCAGTGTTTCCCACTCGTTAATAGCCAGATTTATCAACGGTTTGCGAATATTTTCGATGAATTCATGTTCTTGTGCCAACTTCTTCTTGAAATCAGTGCTTAATCTTTTTTTCTCAGCAAGGACGTTCAAATTTTCGAAATCAAGCTTCTGAAGTTTCATGAGATATTCGAGGTTCAGCCCGTTATCACGCATAATTGCGATCAATTTATAAACATTGTGAGATATATTCTTAAACTCATACGCATCAAATATCCTGTTTTGATCGTCATCGAATTCATGCTCAAAAATTTGACTTAATGCATCCCGACTTTCACGCATCAGAAGTTTATGCTCAACCGGGCTTAAATCGAGAAACGATGCGTCAAATCCAGTGAGCAGGCTGTTTTCAGTTATTAGACGCAGAGCAAACGCATGAATTGTCGAGATGTACGCGGATTCGATTTCACGCAGCAGTTCGATTTCACCAAGTTCAACGA
>JAIOTL010000090.1 GCA_021106775.1 Planctomycetota bacterium
GATTGATTGTTCGCCAAATCCTCTTGATTTCGGACAAGTCGCTTTGGGTGGTGTTGATGTGCAGAATATTGAGGTTGAAAACGCTGGTACAGGCACTCTTATTATCACAGCAATAAATTTAGTAGGTACATATGCTGCTGATTTCGTCGTGATGAAAAATATGCCGATTAATGTTGCTCAAGGTACATCATTAGAATTACCGATTATGTTTATTCCTGGTTCAGTTGGTGCACGCGGTCCGGTTACAGCAACATTCATCAATAATACTACTGTTCCTGAAGATGTCGTCTTAAATGGTGAAGGTAAGCTGGTTCCGATTATGAATGAAAACTTTGACGGTAGTGCATCTCCTGCGAACTGGAGATTTGGTGGCTCAGTATGGAATTGGGGAACCCCAACTACAGGACCAGGACGTGACCATACAACCGGTTCTGGTAAGTGTATCGGCACAAGAGTTGCTGGAAATTACTCCAACAATATGAGGTATGCAAGTGATTATGCGGAAACACCAGTAATTAATTTACGAGGAACTTCAAATCCTCAGTTAACTTTTTGGAATTACCACTATATCGAGAGGAGTTTTGACAGAGCATATTTGCAAGTCAGCGTAGATAATGGTGTATCCTGGACAACATTGACCAACTTTGATAACAGCGTTACATCTTGGACTCAAAGAACATACAGTCTGACCGCATACAAAATTGCAACACAGTTTAAGATTCGCTGGGCATTCAACTCAGACAGTTCTGTTACGTATCCTGGCTGGTATATTGATGATGTTGTTATAAAGGAAAGTGGTGCACCAATAGGTCCAGCATTACCGAGTAAAGCAACTGACCCAATACCTGCGGATAATGCGACAAGTATCCCCAGTGGTGGCACGAACCTTTCATGGTCGGGCTCTGCCACTGAGTACGATGTTTACCTTGATACTGTTAATCCTCCGTTTGAGCTGCTTGAAGGAAGCAATACATCAAAAAGCTCCGCTACAGGTGCTTTACAATCTGGGACGTATTATTGGAGAGTAAATTCACGTAATGCAGCAGGTACGGTTCTCGGCGATGTCTGGCAATTCACGGTCAACTAGTTGGCTTGTGAAAAGTGCTGATTGTCATAAAAGTCTCTTTTCAACAGTCAGCTTTGCGAGTTATCATACAAAAGCAATTCCCGGATTAGCGTCCGGGAATTTTTTAATCATAATGAAGAAATAAAACAACTCAAACCTTTTAATTTACAGCATTTCTTTTCCATATTCAGCTGATATATGTTATAATTTAAGAAATTGTCTATTTTCCAAACTTGATAATCATTGGGGGCATGAAATGAGAGTAAGATTATACATCTTGCTATTTACAATGTTTTTATCGTCAGTTCTTCTTTCATGTGGTTCAACAACTTCTGCCAGTATATCATTCGAACCTACTACGCATGATTTTGGTTCTATAAATATTGAGGAGTCTGCACAAATTGACATCATTGTAAGTAACAAGAGAAAAGATTCAGTAACACTTACAAGAATAACCATCAACAATTTCGAGTTTTACATCATAAAGGGTGGAACTCCATCAACATATGTTCCGGGGCGAACTGACCATATAATTACAGTCCAATATAGTCCCAGATTACCCGGTGGTATTAAAAATGGGATTCTAAAAATCGAGTATAATTTTGGTCTGAAGCCGTTAATCATGGAAATCCCTCTCACAGGCACTGCGATTCCGGTTCCAAAGATCAATGTGAATCCAACAGCGTACGATTGGCAAGACCTTCTGATTAGAACTACTAAAACGAAGGATTTTGTCATTCGAAACATCGGAACAGCCTCTCTTAACGTTTATTCTCTGATAATCTCAGGTACTGATGCATCTCTTTTTACAATCACAGCAGGTTCAACCGGTGCAACAATTGACCCTCAGAATTTTTTCACAATAACCGTTGAATTCGCACCGCTTTCGGTTGGCAACAAATCTGCAATTCTGGAATTTCAACACAATGCAATAAATTTAGCTTCACCTATCAGTATTAACCTTGAGGGACACTGTTTTGATATTCCGATTTTCGAAATTGATCCACCATCTGTTTTTGATTTCCAGAAAATCGCGAAAGGTGATTCAAAAACCGAAACATTTACTATTTCAAATCTCGGTGGTGAAGACCTTGTCATGAACAGCATTCTTAATGCGACTGCTTTCACGGTTACTGCAGGTAAAGCACCATTCACAGTGGTTCCCGGCGATACTCACAACATTGAAATTACTTTTGCACCAACAACTCTTGGAATTACTAATAAATCTTTAACCTTCGTCCATAATGCACCTACGAATCCTGATACGCTTCAAGTTAAAGGTGAAGCATTCCGCGGATTGCCGTATGTTGAGGACTTTGAATCAACAGCTAAAGGTCAAATACCTTCAGGATGGACGATATCTCGTGACACAGGTTCGAACACATCGGGTACACAATGGAATTGGCAGGTGGATGATGGTACAAGCAAGAACACAAATAATACTGGTGGTTCAGGTAAATTTGCAACCGCTGATTCTGACCGTTTTTTATCCGCTTTGTACAAAGATTACCTTACTTCCCCCGTAATCGATTGCTCAACTTACACAACAGGAACTGTCTCATTAGAATTTGATGGAAATCTTCAAGTTATCACTCCAAATGAAATTGGCAGGGTTGAGATTTATGACGGTGCTGACTGGCAAATACTTGAAGACTGGAATTCAGATTGGACTATTACTGGTGAGCATAAATCCTATGATATAACACAGTATGCACTAGGCAATGCGGATATGAAAATTAGGTTTTATTACGAGAATCCATTACAGTTTATGTATTATTTCCAGGTTGACAATATCGAAGTAACTCGTAATTAAACGTTATTACTGCCAGAAATTTGGCGAACAATCCCAGGTATTTTTTGTCTTTATTACAAAATCGTTCGTATTTGTTAATGTATTCGTTTGATTGGCTACCATGCTCGATTCAATATAACTTTTTCAACTGTCGGTTAAATGAATACTCGCAAAATTGTCTAGAATGAATTATGATATAATATCTTCGATATTAAATTGAATTGGAGCACAAATTATGCCTAAGCTTCTGGTCGAAAAAGGTAATAATAAAAATACTATAATTACACTAGCAAAAAATAAACAAATAACTGCTGGCAGGGAAATCGGCAACGACTTTCAGCTTCACGACATTATGTCATCAAGAAAGCACTTTAAGATATTTGCTGATAAATCAAAGTTTTACATTGAAGACATGAATTCTTCCAACGGCACATTTGTGAATGGCAAACGCATTATCAAGATTGAATTGAATATCGGCGACAAAATTCAGGTCGGCGACACGCTGATGTCGATTTTAGGGGACAAGGAATCGCAGAAGTCTGGCGGCATGATAGGTAAGGAACTCGGTGGATACCGGATTATCGAACGTCTCGGTCGAGGTGCAATGGGAACAGTGTATAAAGCAGTGCAAAAATCCCTTGATAGAATTGTCGCATTGAAGATTCTCGCGCCTGAACTCCTAAAAAACAAGGATTTCATCAATATGTTCGTGAAAGAAGCGCGGTCGTCAGGTCAGCTCAATCATCCGAACATAATCCAGGTCTATGATGTCGGTGATTACAAGGGCGTGTGGTATTTTTCTATGGAGTATGCGGAATTTGGCTCTGTGGATGATAGAATCGAGAATAATCAGAAAATCCCAATCAGCGAAGCGATTACAATGATAATCGAAGCATGCAAAGGGCTTGAATATGCTGAACGCAAGCAAATTGTTCACCGCGACATAAAACCCGATAATCTCTTCATTGGTGCTGAAAATATTATAAAACTCGGCGACCTTGGACTTGCACAGAAAACTGGTGAGAAGGAAGGTGATGAAGGGGTTTTCGGCACACCGCATTATATCGCTCCTGAGCAAGCAATGGGACAGAATGTTGACCAGAGAGCAGATATTTACTCGCTTGGGGCAAATTTTTATCGAATGATTACCGGTGAAACACCATATCAGGGTGCAAATGTCAGAGAAGTGCTGCGAAAGCAAGTCAAGGATGAACCCCCAAACGCAATGCTTGTTGACCCTACGATTCCCAAGAATATTAATGATTTAATCAAGAAAATGATGGCGAAAGACCCCAATCATCGCTTTCAAAGTGCAACTGACATTATTAAGGCACTTGAAAAAGCGCAAAAATTGCTTAAGATGCCGACTTTTCGTAAGCCAGCGGCAATTGCTGCTGCGAAAAATAAACAATTGGCAGCATCAAAATATGCCGCAAGTGCGCAGAAAAAATCCTCAAATCTGCCGCTTGTTCTCAGCATCACATTCGCAATAATTGCAGCTATTGTCGTAATTGCCCTTGTTGCAATGAACAATGGTAAAGGTAAAGATAAATTAGGAAGAAAAGAATTCACAGAAAGAGATAGATTCAATAATCCGCATGAAGATGTAATCACAGACGACGATGACGACGATGTTGAATTGCCTGACGATGATGACGATGATGACGATGATACCACCAACAACGGCGGAGAGGTTGTTACGCCGGTGGATGATGACAATTACAAAAAACCACCCACCAAGTTCGACAAACGTGAAGATATGTTCAAGCGCAAGCATTTATTCGAAGAAATTGAGTTGAAAATGCGCGACATTTGCAGAGCTAAGAAACTCGGACTGATTTCTGCGGATAATTATACAGCTCTCGAAGAAATCGCTGCAGAATTCGACAAACTCGCACTTGAATACAAGGACAACAGACTTCTTGTGAACTTTGACAATCCTGCGGAGCGCTCAGCATCGGAATTGCGATTTACTATTAAAGAGCTGAAAAAGCAGGCTGCCGAAGTTGATACCGAATTTACCGCTGTACAAGTTCAATCGAAAAAGTTCGTTGAAGATGAGGAATATGGCAAGGCTTACAGCAAATATATGGGATTCAAAAAGAAATTCGATAATGGTGCATTTGAGCAATACGAAGAATTCGTGAGTGGTAAAATCGACGGCAATTATGATATAGATTTCAGCAAAGTTAAGCAGGTCGAGGATTTAAGAAGCCAGCTTGAATCCATGCTGGATAGTAAATACAGCGAAATCGAAGATACATATCGAAAAGAAATGGCTGAAATAAAGAAATTGTCAGATTCATCTGAAATTATCACTCGACTTGAAAAACTCTGTGAATCCTATCAAAACGTGGTTGATAAATGGGCTGGTGTTACAATTTTTACATCACAGGCACAAAATAAGATTAACAGCCTAACTGCAGAACTTGAAAAACTGAAAAAAATATTGAAAGATAAAGCATCGAAAGCTGCTGCTGAATTCGGCAGCAAAATGGCACCTGTGCTTAGAGATGTTTTTGATTTTTCGCAAAAATTCCAATTCGATGCTGCTCTCAATAAATTGATGCAACTTGAGAAATTACCTGAGTTTAAGCTCTGCAAAGAACAGGCAGACAAGGACGATTCCGCCAATAGAATGCTGGACATCTATCATCGTACTTTGGAGCAATTTAACTATGGCAAGTATTTTATGAAGGATTTCGAGAAGGATTTGAAAAGATCCAACAACCTGAAGATAAGCAAACCCAGTTGTGTACAAGATTATGACGTTGTTGGAGATTCAATTCAGATAAAGGGATACAAGGATGGCAGAGTGGAGATTAAACGCTCTGGCAGCACAAATAAGGGCAATCTCTTTATAAATCTGTATGAAATCAACGGGAACAGCTTTTTCGAGCTGATGAATGAGGCTATGAAACTTTCCAAAGAAAAGAATCCTAAGATTCTCATCGGCGCAGGCTTCGTGCTGATGCTCAAAAATATGCCTAATCATGCAATGAAATTGTTCGAGAGAGCAGACAGTATTTCTGAGAGTAAAAAAGAAAAATCAACAATTCGAGAGTTTCTCGCATATGCGATTTATGATGAGGTTAACAGGCTGAATTCACTTGGCAAAGGTGTCAAAGCACGCGTTTTGCTCGAAAAATTCAAGAAAGAATTTAAGGACACTAAAGCATACAAAGATATTTTCGATCCGCCCATAACTGTTCCAAAAAGCACCACAACGAACAATAAGCCCGGTAAGGAATTTTGAAATCACGACAATAAAGTAGGGAAATACGATGATTGACGATATACCGATTAACGACAAGACTATTTTGCTTACATTGGCGAGGACAAGCATTGAAAACAGCTTCAAAAAGCTTGATACGCCCATTAAACCGGAAGGTAGCGCGATTTTTGACGAGCATTTTGGAGCATTTGTTACACTTCACAAACATGGCAATCTCAGGGGTTGCATCGGTTTTATCGAAGGAATTGGACCTTTGTGGGAAACCGTCAGAAACCTCGCTCTGAAAAGTGCCTTCGAAGACCCGCGCTTCCCATCGCTTACAGAATCAGAGCTTGGTGAATGCGATATAGAAATCAGCGTACTGACTCCTCTCGAAGTTTGCCCCGACCCTGAAAAAATCGAGATAGGCAAACATGGGCTTTACATTCGTAAGGGATTTTATTCGGGGCTCCTTCTGCCTCAGGTTCCGACAGAATGGGGTTGGAATCGCGAAGAGTTTCTACAGCATACGTGCAACAAAGCAGGTTTGCCCGAAAATTC
Organism: Planctomycetota bacterium; assembly: GCA_021106775.1. The sequence continues at coordinate 6,634 of JAIOTL010000090.1, forward strand.
ATGGAAAGACGATAATAGTGAGCTTTTCTGGTTCTCCGCGATTGTTTTCTCCGAGAATTAAAGTTGAGCCTGTCATTCTGAGCGAAGAGAGCAATAATGTGTGCATCCCCGTGTCATTCTGAGCGAAGTGAGTGTAACAAACGCAGTCGAAGAATCCAGGCTATTGGAAGATTAAACGTGGAATTTGTTTACTTAAACTATGTCTGCATTGGAAAAAACATTGTTAATTTTTCGATATTTTGTGTTTGACCATCCTGGATTCTTCAGTCGCTTCCGCTCCTTCAGAATGACAAAGTGCATTTTCTCTACAAAATCGAAAGATTCTGGGTGCTAAAAACAGGGGACGCAAAGAAAATGGCAGAAAGTCTGCCCAGGTTTACCTGCCTTGTGCTTTATTGTCATTGTCTGATGGTTTCTGCATCGAAAGTGAATTGCGTTCCCAGAAAACCGAATCAAAATATCCCTGAATCGTATGATTCTCCTTCGCCTGCTCCAATCTCTTTAGTGCATACAAGCAATATTCTTCGTCAATTTCAATCGTTGTAAACCTGCGATTGAGCTTTTCCGCTACAACTGCGGTAGTTCCAACACCTGCAAAGGGGTCAAAAACAAAATCACCTTCCTTCGAGCTTGCAAGGATGATTTTAGCGAGTAATTTTTCGGGTTTTTGCGTTGGATGCGGCGTATTTTCAGGCATCGACCAAAATGGGATAGAAATATCAGTCCAGATATTCGATGGGAATGTTAGTCGAAATTTTCCGTTCTTAGTGTCCGAAAACTCACTATCCTCCTCCTCCTGCCAATCCTTTGGTATATTATTTTCGCGGTACGGTGCAATAACCCTGCGTTTGAGCTTGACTGCATCAGCATCAAAATGATAATTCGCACTTTTCGTGCAAAACCAGATATCCTCGGAATTATTCTTCCAATTACTCACCGAACCTCTGCCTTTATCGCGCTCAAACGTAATTCTGTTCCGCACACTGAAATATTTTTCGCATAGTCGATGAATTGCCGTCGAGCTTCGCCAATCACTGCAAATATATATAGACGCAGTATCCTTGAGCATCGGAATAATCTGCACAAGCCAGGATTCAACCCATTTTTCATAATCATCAATTTTCTGACGAGAAAAGTTTGATTTACCGAATTTCTTGGACAGATTATATGGCGGGTCGATAAACAACAAATCGATGAAATTTTTGGGTAAATACTTTACAACATCGAAAAAATTTCGGCAGATAACGCTATTCTCGATTTCTGCTATTTTTAACACTTTTTTGTCAATTGCGCAGAATTTACTAGCGTATTTTACACGCTCATCTTTGCTCAATTCAATCGTTCTGTTGCGAGGTGCTTTCATATGTTTTACTGATTATGTGCCATCGTGGAAAACAATAGGCATTTTAGCATCTCTTGCCTTATTGTTAAGCGTTCTAAGTACAACAAAGCCGAATTTTATCCAAAATGACGGGTCAATCACATATTCAGTCTCAAATTTGTCGATTTCTCTGGACGATGCTTCGATGAATTCAGGCAAAACAGGTGTTTTGAAGGTTTTTTCAATTTTGAGATGTTTGTTGATTATCTCCAACTCTTTCTCGAGCATAACTGATGAGCCAATCGGCATAGGGTACGCACGTCCGGGAATTTTGAGCTGAATCGGTTTCTTGAACTTAAAAGGTAAATAAATCCCGTCAGCATCTCCCTGATTGAGTAAATGCATGAAAATCGTTTCAGGCGCGCCAGCTTCTTCGATTAATCTATCCCTGAGCTTTTTGACAAAAGACCGTAAATCCTGCAACAAGCCGAATTTATCAATCATTATGTTCGCCTGCAGACCACCATCACTTTCGGACATAAATTTTTCGATTATTTTCGTTCGTGCAGACCAAATATCGAACAAATGCTCTTTGAATACATCAAATTTCTCGCTTATTTCAATATACGTATCCTCTCCATAAACTTCTTGTATGGTTTGAAGGTATTGTGATATTGGTTCCACAGTAGCGTTAAACAGCATATTCTTTCTCGATTGTAAGCCAGTTATATATAAAAAACACAACTCAAGCCAAGATTTCTATTTTCATTTGACAAGTTTTTTAAAAATGTCAATAATCATCAAGGATATCTGAATTTCAGAATATACATATCCTTGGTTTCACCTCTAAACACAATGTCGGTCCAACTGTCTGAATCCAAATCCAGTAATCCAATATAACGAAGGTTATTTGATTTAACGATTGAAGTCAGTTTTCGGCTGAATTCAACATGATGTTTATATGTCTTGTTCGAGTTGTTGATTAAAACATCAGCAGTTGTATTCTCATCAGATTTGCGCAGCAAAAATATATCGTCGTCACCATCTTTGTCGATGTCATTCATAAAGATTACGATTTTCGGATTTTTTCCATTATGCAGCATCAGATTATATTTTTTAACGTCCAAACCAAGTTCAGTGTATCTACATAGCTGAAGTTTCGAATCCTCGACTTTTACAAAACTGTTGAATTCCCCGTTTACAGATTTAAGCGAATAGACAAAAGGCAGCACAATTGATATGCGGAATTGCATATTCGTTGATTCATCGTCTAATTCGCTCAGGTAAAGCATGCTTCGTATATTATCGGAAACGATTATGTCGGTCAATCCGTCTTCGTTGAAATCGAGAGCATAAATCGCGTTTGCAACAATAAATTCTTCATGAATCATGTTGAAAACATAGCTTTTTGAAGTCGAATCCGTCTGAATTGTACCAATCAGCAAACGCTGAGACGTTAAAATTGCCAGATAATCCGCTCTGTCCTGATTAAAATGTACAAAATCAGTAAGCGTCTCATCCGGCACAAGTGGAAGATTAAGTGTAATATCACTAAAATCAGATGCCGATACAACAATAAGCTGATGTTCCTTCAAAACCAGTATTTCCTTGTACGAATCGTCGTCTAAGTCCGTAATTTGAATGTTTTTGGAATATTCGTCGAGAATTTTATGTTCTCTTGCATACGTAAAGGATTCCGCGTTGACATCACGCATCTGAAAATAAATCGACAGGCTTTTGTCGGTAAATACAACCAAATCGTCAAGTCTGTCGTTATTCAACTCAGCAGATACAATCTTCCTGGGACTTTCATTAAATTTGAAAGAACTTTTCTTGATAAAAAGGTTATCACCGATATCTATGCTCTTGGAAACATTCACACTTTGGAAATCGGAAATCAGTGAAAAAGTACGTATCGAGTTCATCAAAGGCAGATAAATAAGTAAATCTGTTATGCCATGTTGCTCAAATCCGCTTGAAAAACGCAAATCGCCGACTATCTCATTGTCAGGATATTCAATTCTGTTCTGCTCAAACGAGAAAATTAAATTCCTGAAATACAAAAGATAAACTTCATCTGAGTGTGCGATAATATCCTTATAACCGTCGTGATTCAGGTCATGAACAATAAAACTTCTAATGTGGAATTCATCAGATAAAACTTTTGGTTGCCACGAATTCGAAATTCTCAGGTAAACGGACAATCTGCCAGATTTGTCTGAAATAACAAGGTCGAGAATCGAATCGCGGTTAAGGTCTGCAAGCTCAATGCTGTTAACTGGTGCATCAAGCCTTGTTACTGGTATCATTTTGAAATCAATGAATATTTCACTGCGATAAATCATGTTTACCAGCCCTGATGCATATCCTACAACAAAATCATACCATCCATTGTTGTCAACATCTGAAATCGTCAACGAAGTCAGCAAATCATCGGACATACCGAAGTTATATTCATTAAAATATTCAAGCTCGTAGGCATTATTGATGCGATAAACAACGGATTCACCAAAATTATTGTATATCAGGATTTCTTCAAGCCCGTTATTGTCAAAATCCGCAGAAATCATGCCTGAGATTGCATCAAGTTCGATTTTCCCTGCAATTGATTTTAACCTGTAATTTTCAATCAGTTTTAACGAGCCGTCTGTAGATAAAACCACGAAGTTGTAGGTTTCAGGGAAAATATATGCTCCATGCGTTTCCGCGACTATAAAGTCATTAAACTCAACTACTTTGGTAACGTCAAGTGTGTTTGCCATTGAAATTAGATAACCCGGCGTGATTATGTCTTTCTGAACTGTATTCACGTCAAGCGAACTGAAAACTCCATGATATTTTTTTGTGATGAACTGAATCTTAGAATTTATCTCGGTTTCATCAATCTTAAAAATAAGCCTGTAAACCTTGTCGTTATTGAGTTTTTCAGAAGCTTGAACCAAAATAAACGGGTTTTCAGAATATTCGAGAGTGCATGGAATAATCGATTCATCAGACAAGGATTCAAGCTGAACCTTCATTTTTGCAGGACAGACAGAATGTGAGAATTTCACCCAAATATTCGGCTTCGTTGAAATGCTGCTACCGAGAATCGAATCTCCTTCAGTTTTGAATAATGCCGACTCACCAAGCTCACGGACATTCTCGATGGCAGGCAGTTTCAGGTATTGTTCAATATTGAAGCTGAAATCGATAATCAAATCACCATTTTTTATAACTTCAATACTAATTCTAATTGAGCGGTCGGAAATCTTGCCAAAGCCGATAATGTAGGAATATTGCCTGGAAAGTTTGTTTCTGAAAACGTCGATTATAGGGGAAAGGCTTTTCGTATAGGTTGTGCTGTGCTCGTAAATCCTGACACTAAAATCTTTAACAAGCTTACTGGAATTGAGCTGAATAAATCCATCAGAGCAAAATTTCCCACTAATAAACTCAAAATCTTTGAAACCACTCTCTGAGGGTTTGCTAAGTGTATCTGCATCCTGAAAACAACCTGCTGTCAGCATAATCAAGGAAATCACTGAGATGAAAAATACTTTATGCATTCTTTTACTTGAAACCTTTTGATATATTTAACACGCAAATCCTCAATAAGAGTTCAATTATTTATCCTGAGAATCACTTATTATAACCAATCTATCATTTTAAGTACACATAATTATTCGCTTTGTGTTCGATAATGTTCACCCGAATATCATAACCAGCTCAGTGGAACAAGCATTCTAGTGCTTAGTGACAAAAATTAACGATTGTTATTTGTCATTCCTGCGAAAGCAGGAATCCAGAATTCTTCAGCCACAGAGAAAATAGAGAAATGGTGGGTCAGGCTTCTTGCCTGATACTCGCTTTCTCTACAAAACCTGTTGATTCCGAGAAATATGTAAAGGGAACACATTAAAAACAGGGCTTACCCTGCCTGTACTACTAACAAATTGTAGTTTCTACGCTGCAACTTTCTTTTCAATCTCATCTGGGTCCGGTGCCAGCAAAATACAGCCATTATCGTTTAATTGGTGGGTTGGTTTGTTACTATGCCTGATTAATCCTGCTTTGGAAACAATCGGCTCATTAATCTGCTTCGACTGGCGGATATGATTCAGAATTTCAATTGCAATCGACTTCCCAGCGAAAGGTCTGCCGATTATACTGCTATTCCTCGACATTTCACGCAGATTGTCATAATCAAGCAAAACATCATTGAGAATCAAATCCCAAACGTCTTTGGTCAGTCTGTCCTCCTCGTACATTATCGCTGCACCAGCTTTAGTTACATACTCAGCATTTTTATGTTGATGCCTCTCAGCAGCATAGGGATATGGAATCAGCATCATCGGCTTACCGAGGGCGGTCAATTCCGCAATTGTTGTTGCACCTGCGCGAGAAATAACGAAATCAGCGGCATTCAGAATCTTACCCATATCAGTTGAAAACGGCATAACCATAAAGTTGGGATTTTTATCTAAAACTTTATTAACCCTCTCAAAATCATGCTTGCCTGTTAGAAAAATCATCTGAATATCATGATGTCTGATTGTCTCAAGATTATCCAGCACGAAATCGTTGATTTTAATAGCCCCTTGCGAACCACCTAAAACCAAAAGCGTCGGCTTTCTCGAACTTAAACCAAGCGATTCTAACGATGTTTTTTTATCTGATTCAAATATTTCGTTGCGAATCGGATTTCCTTGCACTGATTGATTCGCTTGCTTTGGAAGCCATTTATCATCAATTTTCCATTGCGAGAAAATCTGTTTAGAAAATTTTGAGATAATTCTGTTAACTTTGCCCGGTATTGTGTTCTGCTCGAGTACAAACACTGGAATTTTGAGGATTTTCGCGGAATATGCAGATGAAAACGCACCATAACCACCCAAACAAATAACCGCATCAGGTCGCTTGCCCAGAAACTTGATGAATGAACGCACAAAACCAATCAGGTTAAGCGCGACGAAGGCGAATAACCCTCGAATGCTTTTTCTCAACGGCGCACCTTGCATCTTCGAGTATTTGAATTTTTTCTTCTCAAGCATCATCTTTTCGACCTGTTTGCCGACAATTAAAAACTCAATCTCACAATCGGTAGCATATATGCATTCTTCAGCAACGGCAATGCCTGGTGCGAGATGACCGCCTGTTCCGCCGCCTGCAAAAACAATCTTATAATATGATTTTCTAAACATCGCATCCCCGATAACTCGTTACTTGTTTTAATCGGTCGAGTATCGAAAATCTTTCGGCTGAAATTAATCTTCTTTAAGCTTTACAGGTATTGCAAAAGGGCGTGTTACTATGGGCAGTTTGTGCAGTAAGTTCGGAACAAGTTTCAGCAAAATGAATAATGAACAAATAAATATTCCATAAGCAAAAAGCATGTCCTCGTGTAGTAATTCAGATACATCAAGTTCAGTATTTTCTTCAATGGCATAAAAGATTGCGATAAAAAACGAGATGAATAACCCAATAGATATCCAAAGTTTCTTACGAATTACGTGAAGATACATTACAAATGAAACAATTGATACAAAAGCGAAAATATACAATTCCGAAATCGTATCTAGTTTATTAAGCCCACAACAACAAGGAAAAGGTTCAGTTCCAAAGATAACCAAATAAGCTTCGTAAATAATCCAAGCAAAACTGCAAAAGCAAACAATCCCTACAATGTAGATTAATAAATAAGTGAATAAGATTGTGACTGGTTTTAGCCAGCTTGGCAGGGAATCCAATATCTTCGAAAGCCGTATTTGATATTTCTTAGTCTTGACTGTCATTATCATTTCTTTCATTCTCTATTGCTTCTGCTAATACAGGCGACTTCACTTCAATTCTCTTTAACAAATATTGTTTAACTAACATCATAAAAAGAAATGTTGCAAAGAAGATTAAATAATTATTGGAAAACTCTCTTGAAACCAACACACATGAGCTAACTTCATAGTTACAGACAAAAGAAAAAAATACTGAAAAAGGAATTGTAAGTCCAAGTCCAATTTGGATACTATATTTACTCTTATATTCAGATAAGAACCAGGTTATTGAAATTAGCGAAATTAAGAAGTTTATCGATAATGCAGGAACCAAGGTGATTCCTACTTCCCAAACCCAAAAAGATGATTGATTTGTACCAAATAAAACTAAACCTGCATAATAGACAATGTATGTAAATGTGCAAAAGCATATAAATCCTGCGATATAATACAAAATGAATACAACTGCTGATAATATTATTTCCAACCAATCTGGAAGGGGAGATAGCAATTTTGAGAGTCTGCTTCGTTTCATATTGATTCTGTATAGTTATCAACATATATTCAAACATACTGTACTGGTTTACGTTTACAACAACTACAATAGGTCAAATGACTCCTGAGTCCTACTGTCAGTACCGTGAGTAAAAGCGGGTTTACCCGTCCAGCCTTGCTGGTTGAAGTTTTCTACACAGTCAATAGGTCAAATAACTCTTGAGTCATACTGCCTACAGTGTGAGTAAAAGCGGGTTTACCCGTTCACTGGCGCCAGACGATGCGCCCTTTGTCGAAATCATAAGGTGACATTTCGACAATAACCTGGTCACCAGGCAGAATTCTGATGTATCGTTGTCGCATCTTGCCTGAAATATGGGCGAAAATCTCATGCCCGTTTTCGAGTTCGACCTTGAACATTGTGTTCGGCAGAGCTTCCTTGACAACCCCGTTGATTTTAATCGGCTTTTCTTTTGCCATGTTATCCTTAGTTTGTTTTGCGATTTGTTTCAAACTAACAATTTTTTTTCAATCGTCAAGAAACTACTTCGCTGACTGCTGAAATACATTAACAGCATTTTGATTTTATGAATGTTTATTTTTTATATTGATATAGCATTTTAATGAAAAGTGGTGTATAATGTACATGAACTTGTAATGGTTCCTGAGTAATATTTTCAAATAAATAATGTTTCGGAAATTTATCAACTTTTATTGAAAGTCGATTATGACAAAATTACCTGAAACTATTCCAGCAAACGAGCTTAAATACTGGATAAGCATGTTCGGTAAATCTTCGATGAATGTCAGACTTGAACTCACTAAAAAGATTCTTATGCATGGAAAAATTGCTATTCCCCACTTAATCGAAGGTTTGAGCGACAAAATCTGGAGCGTCAGACAGGACTGCGCGAATGCACTTGCAGAAATCGGTGATGAACGCGCTATTGAACCTTTGAAAAAAACATTATTCGACCAGGAAAAAGGTGTCAGATTTGAATCAGCAAGGGCGATAAGCAAAATCGGAAGCGAAGAAGACAAACAACTGCTTCTAAAACTCGCAAAGGAAACGCTCGACGATGATTTCAGGCATTTCCTTTACGATTGCTTAACGGGTTCAATTTGATTATTCGGCAGTGGAAAACAATGGTTTGTGTGTCATTCCAGCGAAAGCAGGCGGACAAAGTCCTTTAATTATCCAGCAGTATTACTGAATATTTAGCTTATGCTTTTAGCATAAACTCGGTGTCTTGTATTCGCTGGATTCCCAATCAAGTCGGGAATGACAGAAACATTATTTCTGTATAACTACCGATTATTTTTGGTCTATTCTTTCTCAGTTATAGGCGTCTCTTCAACAACTGCGACTATTTTTTCCTTTGCGTCTTTCTTAACTTCTTCCTTAACTTCTTCCTTAACTTCTTCCTTAACTTCTTCTTTAACTTCTTCCTTCGATTCTACTTGCTCTGAGTCAGCATTTTCAAGCTCTTCTTCGTCATCTTCCTCTTTGCCGACAACATTCACTTTACCCTGATAATACGCCTTAAAACCAGTACCTGCAGGAATAATATGACCCAAAATCACGTTTTCCTTCAGTCCAAGTAGGTTATCTTCCTTACCCGCAAGCGATGCCTCAGTAAGAACCTTGGTTGTTTCCTGGAAACTTGCTGCGGAAAGGAAAGATTCAGTCGCAAGCGATGCTTTCGTTACACCCATCAAAAGCGGACGATAACTTGCAGGCATACCACCTTCACTTTGCACTGTCTCGTTATATGTTTTAAGAATAAACTTATCAATCGTTTGGTCAGGTAATAACTCGGTATCTCCAGGCTTGTCAGTAATCTGTACTTTCCTGAGCATCTGCGAAATAATAACCTCAATATGTTTGTCATTAATCGTTACACCCTGGTCGCGATAAACATTCTGTACTTCGTTCAAGATATACTCTGTAACCGCGTCAACACCTGCAATGCGTAGAAGCTGTTTCGGTACAATTGGACCTGCATCAATCGGCTCACCTGCAACAACTTTATCGCCAGTTCTAACACGCAGTTGTTTACCGGCAGCGACAAGATGTTCAAGGGCGTTATCGGTATTAGGGTCACGAACGATAACAATACGTTTTCCGCGTCTTCTTTCTTCGCTTAATTCGACGACACCCGTCATTTCGGAAAGAACAGCAGGATTTTTCGGTGTTCGAGCATCAAAAAGCTCTTGAACACGAGGTAATCCACCGACAATATCGTGAGAACTTACAACTGCAAGCGGAGTCTTTGCCAACTCATCACCGACTTTAACAATCTGTCCTTCCTTAACCTCGATAAGAGCTTTAATAGGCAAAGGATAGAAAGCCAGAGTATCGTTACTTTTCGCATCTTCAATCACGATTTCAGGATGCAAATATCCCTTATGGTCAATAACAATCGAAACTTGTTTATCTGACCCTTTGTGCTGTTCAGTCTTAAAAGTTTGTCCGGGAATCAAGTCGTTGAACGATATTTTACCAGCAACTTCAGAAAGTATGGGCGTTGAGTGCGGTTCCCATTCCACAATTCGCTTACCCGCTTTTACGGTGTCGCCATCATCAACCAAAATATTGTAGCCAGGGTGAAGATCGTACGATTCAATTTCCTTACCGCTTTTGTTAATAATTGCCAGTTCACCACCGCGTTTTAGAACTATTCGTGTTTTTTTACTGTTCAAAGCCCATTCAACGTTTTTGAAAACGACTTTTCCTTTGTTTCTTGTCTGATAATTGTCCTGCTTCGATGTTGCCATTGCGATACCACCGATATGGAAAGTACGCATTGTAAGCTGAGTTCCCGGCTCACCGATAGATTGAGCTGCTATAATACCTACTGCAAGCCCTTCTTCGACAAGCTTGGATGAACTCAGGTCAGCACCGTAGCATTTCGCACATACGCCCAGAGGAGATTGACATCTCAATGTTGACCGAACTTCAACTTCTAAGATGTTCGCATCTTCAATTTTATCGGCAATGTCATCAGTAATCAGCTCATTCGCTTCGATAATGATGTTTCTCTTGCTGTCCGTGATTCTATGTAGCGAAACACGTCCACGAAGTATTTCCCGTAAAGGTACTTCATTTTTCTCACCTTTATTTATTGAGCGTTTCTTGACTCCCATAATCGCACCACAATCATATTCGTTAACAACGACGTTTTGAGCGACGTCTGCCAGTTTACGAGTCATGTAGCCTGAGTCCGCAGTTTTCAATGCTGTATCTGCCAAACCTTTTCGCGCACCATGCGTTGAACTGAAATACTCCAGAACGCGCAAACCTTCGCGGAAATTTGCCTTAATCGGCGTTTCAATGATTTTTCCACCTGGTTTCGCAACCAATCCTCGCATACCGGCAAGCTGACGAACCTGGTCAACAGAACCACGAGCACCAGAGAAAGCCATCATGTAAATCGGATTCAAGTAAGGAGCCATCACGCCATCGGACTTTCTGGGTCTTTTGTCGTACTCAAGCTCATGCATCATTTCCTTACCGATTTCATCACGAGCGGCAGTCCAAATATCAATAATCAGCGAAGACCTTTCGTTTTCGGTAATCATCATCTGCTCAAACTGCTCAAGAATTTGGTCAGCACGCTCCTGTGCCTGTTTTACAATATCGTATTTTCTATCGGGAATTCGCAAGTCGTCTTTGGAAATCGAGATTCCGCCGAGTGTTGCTGATTTGAATCCGAATTCCTTCATCTCATCAAGCATTTGAAGGGTTTTCTTCTTACCGAGTCTGCGGAAACAGATTGCAATAATCTTCTGCAGGTCTTTTTTCTTAAGCGCAAAATTATAGAAAGGCATGTTATCAGGAAGCATGTCACTGAAAAGAATTCGCCCTGAAGTCGTCAAATATTTTTTCGGGAACTTCGAATTTAGAAATGCTTGTTTCTCAGTATTGTTCCATTGCTTGGTTTTCCATTCGTAGCTGACAACCTCATCCTTTTTATTCTTTACGATATTAGGATATTGATTCTCAGGCAGCCAGATTTTGTCATCCGCCATTTCATGTTTTTTTAGAACTTCGTCGTTTTCGGAGAACCTGACCCAGATTTTCGTATGTTTGTCAATTTTACCATGTGCAAATGCCATTAGTGCTTCGTTCTTATCCGCAAAATGTGGTGCTTTCCGTTCGTCGAATCCCGGCACATCCTTTAAATCTGCGGTCATGTAGAAACATCCGAGTACAATATCATGTGAAGGTGTAATAATCGGGTTTCCATGTGCAGGGGAGAAAATATTGTGTGTCGAAAGCATTAATGTATATGCTTCTGTTTGTGCTTCAAGCGACAAAGGCAAATGAACAGCCATCTGGTCGCCGTCGAAGTCAGCGTTGAAACCGGCACAAACGAGAGGGTGCAGAGTAATTGCATTACCTTCGACGAGAACAGGCTCAAACGCCTGAATACCCATTCTGTGTAGCGTTGGTGCACGGTTGAGAAGCACAGGATGATTTTGAATCACCTCGTCGAGAATGTCCCAAACTTCAGGAGTTTTGCGTTCGAGAAGTTTTTTTGCGGATTTTATCGTATCTGCAAAACCGCGTTCTTTCAGGAGTCTGATAATAAACGGCTGGAAAAGTTCGAGTGCAATCTTTTTCGGCAGACCACATTGATGCAGATGAAGCTGCGGGTCCACAACAATCACAGACCGACCGGAATAATCCACGCGTTTTCCAAGCAGATTCTCGCGAAAACGTCCCTGCTTGCCCTTAATCATGTCTGTCAATGATTTCAAGGGTCTTCCCGATGAGCCTGTTACTGGACGCTTGCATCTTGCATTGTCGAATAACGCGTCAACGGACTGCTGCAACATGCGTTTTTCGTTGCGGATAATAACTTCAGGTGAATTCAGGTCAATGAGCTTTTTCAGTCGATTATTTCTGTTAATCAAACGTCTGTAGAGGTCATTTAAGTCTGATGTTGCGAAATTGCCTGATTCAAGAAGGATCAGCGGTCGCAGGTCTGGTGGAATAACCGGAATTACTTCCAAGACCATATTTTCGGGTTTATTTACTTCATCAGAATTGCGCAAAAGCTCAATTGTCTTCAATCTCTTGATGATATCCTTCTTCTTCTGCTGAGATCTCGTCTCACGCAATTTCACTCGAAGGTCTTCCGAAATTTCCGCAAGATTCATCTTTTCGAGCATTCTATTGACTGCTTCCGCTCCCATTTTTGCGGTGAAAGCATCGCGATAACGTTTTTTGAATTCGCGATATTCTTCGTCAGTCAGAAGCTGTTTTTCTTTCAACTTAATGTTCTCATCCTCAACATCAGTTACGATGTAGCTCTGGAAATATATAACTTTTTCGAGTTCATTGACTTTTAAGCCTAGCAATGCACCGATTCTTGACGGCATAGCTTTGAAAAACCAGATATGCACAACAGGTGCTGCCAGATTAATATGCCCGAATCTCTTACGCCTGACCTTATTTGTGGTAACTTTTACCCCGCATCTGTCGCAAACCACTCCCTTGTACTTGATGCCTTTGTATTTTCCACATAAACACTCATAATCGCGTTCGGGACCGAAAATCTTTTCACAAAACAAACCGTCCCGTTCAGGACGATATGTTCGGTAATTTATTGTCTCAGGCTTACGAACTTCGCCGCTAGACCAACCGCGAATGACTTCAGCACTAGCAAGGCTAATCTGAACCATCCCATAGTCGTTTATCTTGTTGTAAAAGTTATCCATTTTTATCTCCAATTATTTGTTGCTTGAATATTTTGTGCCTTTTTTCTTCATCTCAAGAAGTTTAATGTCTTCCTCGGTTTGAATCTCCTTTTTGAAGAGTTCAATGTTTAATGCGAGACCTTTGATTTCGCTGCAAAGCACATCAAACGAAACCGGTGTTCCCGGCTCAAGAGTGTTTGAACCCTTAACCATTGATTCATAGATTTTTGTTCTTCCTTCGACATCGTCAGACTTCACGGTGAGCATTTCCTGTAGAATTGCTGATGCACCATATGCTTCAAGTGCCCACACTTCCATCTCACCAAAACGCTGCCCGCCGAAACGTGCTTTTCCACCGAGAGGTTGTTGAGTTATCAACGAATAAGGTCCTGTTGCACGTGCATGCACTTTGTCATCAACAAGGTGATGAAGCTTAAGCATGTACATGTATCCGATTGCTGTCTCCTGGTCGAATGGGCGTCCAGTACGACCGTCGTAGAGTTGTACTTTGCCGTGAAGCGGAAGTCCCGCTTCCTTTAACGCTTTTTCGATTTCTTTCTCGCTTGCACCGTCGAAAACCGGCGTAACCATCTGAACACCGAGTTGATGAGCAGCCCAACCAAGATGCAATTCCATAATTTGTCCGACGTTCATACGTGAGGGAACACCAAGCGGATTCAAAATCATGTCAACTGGTGTACCATCTTCTAAGAACGGCATGTCTTCGATAGGTAAAATAATTGAAACAACACCTTTGTTACCATGCCGACCTGCAAATTTATCGCCGACCGACAGCGTTCTGCGCGTTGCAACAACAACACGTGCTTTTTCAAGGACTCCTGTGGGTAGTTCGTCACCTTTGCTGATTCTGTTGACGACTTTGTTATATTCCTTCTCTGCTTCGTCGATTTTTTTGTTGGTGTCTTTCAACAGTTTTTCGATTGTTTCGCGATGTTTTGCGGCTTCTGGAATTGAATTCACAATATTATCGAATAACAAAATCATTCTGTATTGACGTAGAGATTTTTCATCGAATTTTATCTTTTTCTGAATCTGCAATTCACCAAGTGTCTTAATCTGCTTGTCGGTGATGCTCTTAATTTCATCGAACAACTTCACTACAGTATCAGACGCAGTTTTGTAAAATAGTTCTTCCGATTTCTCAAGGTCTTTCTTGCGAGCTTTCTTTTCGTCG
>JAIOTL010000299.1 GCA_021106775.1 Planctomycetota bacterium
AGAGCGACAGGTGAAAAACGCAAAACACGTGCAAACGAAATATTTAACAAGCTCAACGAAATGCTGAAAAATGAAGGAAAAAAAACATATCCAGATGCTGATATTGCTACGATTTTCGAGGATGCTACCATTGTCATTTCAAGGGTGCATATTGCTGATTTCCTAGTAAAAAACCACGTTGTACGCAATCGCAAGGAAGCATTCAATAAATATCTTGTAAAATGCAATGTTACCATCGCATCACAAACGCCTCAGGAATTAGCTGATTATGTTCATAGCGCAGGTGGAAAACTATTCATCGCACATCCAAGCGATATCGGAGAAGCATCACTTTCTGCGTTCAGCACAGATGTACAGGAGCAATTCAGGATAATTCAGGAGCATCTTATCAAGGATATTGACGGGCTTGAATGCTATCATAGCAGGCATAGCAGCAGGACTGTTCAGAAATATATTAAATTCTGCAAAGCGAATGATTTGTTGATTAGTGGTGGTTCGGACTGTCACCAGCATCCGAAGATTCAGATGGGTTCAATTCTTATGCCTGATTTTGTGGCAGAGCAGTTTACAGATTTCATTATTTCGTAATCCAAAAAAACCTGCAGATTTGCATCAGCAGGTTAATAATTTTGTTAGATAAAGTCTATTTTACCAGCGAATAAGACCGCCACCCCAGGTAAGTCCACCGCCAAAAGCTACGAGTACGATAACATCGCCTTTTTTGAACATTCCCTTTTCATGTGCTACTCCAAGTGCTGTCGGAATCGAAGCGCCGCTAGTATTGCCAGTCCATTCAAGAGTCATATAAATTCGATCTATCGGAAAATTCAACTTTTCTGCTGCTGATGCGATAATCCGTGAATTTACCTGATGTGGCACAATGTACGAAACATCAGCCATGGTCAGCCCTGCTTTTTTCACTACATTCAGAGTTTCTTCATAAAACTTCCGAACTGCAAACGAGTATATCTCGCGTCCCTTCATGATCATGAATTGACGGTCATTGTCAATACCTTCATGTGTCGGCATCTCGCGCAGACCTGACATCGGACGATACAACGCCTCAATATTAAGCTGGCAACCATACGTATGTGCTAAAACCTCAGGCAAATCTTCTGTATACTCGGTTAAAACCACTGCACCAGCTGCATCGGCCAACAATACGCAAGTTCCTCTATCATTTGGATTTGTGATTGTAGAAAGCTTCTCAGCACCAATTACAAGCACCTTTTTCGCTTCACCGCATTTAATCAGTGGCGAAGCAAGTGTTAGCGCATAAACGAAACTTGAGCATGCTGACGGAGTATCAATAACACCACAATCAGGACGCAAACCAAGATTTTTATGAACAATATTAGATGTTGTTGGAAATTGATAATCTGGTGTACAGTTACCAATCACAACGAAATCTAACTCTTCTGCTGTTATACCAGCATTTTTCATGGCATTTAATGCTGCGGATGTGGATAAATCCGAAGTATATTCATCATCCCGCGCCCATCTTCTTTCTTTAATCCCCGAACGCTGTTGAATCCATTCATCGCTTGTATCCAAACCAAGCTCATCGATGAAGTAACTATTTTTTATGATTCGTTCAGGAAGATAGTAACCAATCCCCTGAATGCCAACTCTTTTAAGCTCACTCATGTTTTTATTCCTTGAAGAAATAAGTACGACTAGTTGATTAACTTGATTTTATTGTATTCTTTATCAACTGTGTATTTACAACGTTTATCACGTCTTGAATATGATTTTGAATATGATATTTTACCATTTTTGAGCAGATTTTTATCGCACTTGCAATGGCTTTTTTGTTTGACCGACCGTGAGCAATCATTGTTGTTCCACTAATTCCAAGCAGTTCAGCACCGCCTGAGGCAGACCAGTCAAACTTTGGAGCAACCTCCTCAAAAATACCGTTAATTTTGCTTGTATCGCCATGTTTTTTCTCAATCAAAGAATTGATTGTGTTCTTAAACACGGACATGAACTGTTCGTTAACAGCTTCCGCAAATTTCAAAAGAATATTACCGGTGAAACCGTCGCAGATTACAACATTATAATTTCCAGTCATTACGTCATGACCTTCAACGAGTCCTGCAAATTCAAAAGGTAAATCTTTGATATTATTGCTTTCATTGAGCATATAAATCGCATCTTTTACAACAAGATTTCCCTTACTGCTTTCACCACCGACAGAAAGCAAACCGACTTTCGGGTTCTCTTTGTTGTAAAGCTTTGCATACATGACCGCACCCATTGCCGCGTATTGTACGAGATGAGCAGCTCTGCAATTTACGTTCGCACCGACATCAAGAAGTACTGACGGTCCTTTTGGCGTCGG
Organism: Planctomycetota bacterium; assembly: GCA_021106775.1. The sequence goes on from JAIOTL010000299.1 coordinate 2,345, forward strand.
CATTACCGCAGCGATACCTGCTTTTTGAACGCCATCAAGTTTGCCAAGAATAAGCGAAGCGGAACCTACCATTGCTCCAGTGTTGCCAGCGGAGAAAACAGCATCAGCCATCCCTTTTTTAACGAGCATTGTTGCAACGGATATTGAATTGTTGGGTTTATTTCTCAGTGCTTCTATAGGAGATTCTTTCATCTCAATTTGTTCAGGAGCATCAACGTATTCCAGTCTGTTCTCCCATTCTAACTCGCGTCCGTTGAACGCTTTCTTGACTTCTTCTGTATTTCCAACGAGGACAAGTTTCACATCGTCATCAAGGTCAGGCAAGCAGTGCAGAATTCCATCAACTATCTGCAAAGGTGCTTTGTCTCCTCCCATTGCATCCACAGCTATTTTCATTGCATCCTCTTATTAATTGACACAAATTTCACTAAGCGATACTATTCTTCAGAAATACGGATGTACTGCTTAAGACTTTTTGTTCTCTGATTGCGATAATAGCCGCAATTGCCGCAAATCGTGTGCGGAAGCTTAAAATGATTGCATTGCGGACATATTGAATATTTCTTTTCTTCAAGCTTGTGTCTATCGTTTGTAAAGCGCTTGTTGCTTCTCTGGTTGGAATTGCGCCGTTTTGGGTGCGCCATTTCTTACTCCTAATGTATTATATGTTACAAATTTTCCGTAAATGGAGAATTTTAGTTAATTAATTTGTTTTTGCAAGATTTCCTTTGCTTTTTTAAGTGCTTCTTGAACTTTTATATTATCTTTACCGCTCCCTCTTGCGAAATGTGGTGCACCACCGCCTTTGCCACCGAGGATTTCAGCGATTTCCTTGACTAACTTGCCGTAATCGAATCCTTTTTTCACAGCATCTTTCGTACAACCCGCTAAAATGTGCAGTTTTTCAGTGCCTCCAATCAACAAAACGCCCGATGGATTATTCTTTTCTCTGAAATCATCCGCAATTTCCTCAAGCGATTTCATGTTTTTATCAGGATAGAAATCTACTAGAAACTTTATGCCATTTATTGTTTCAATCTTTAGGGACTCTAAACTACTAAAATGAATTTCCTGTGCTAAAGATAAAATCCTACTAACTTCTGGTGCTTTCAAACCACTACTTAATCTAAGATTTTCAATACCATCCCTTATGTTCTGATGTGCTTCTTCTTTCAAATCATTAGACGCAGAAGTTGAAAATAAAACTAGATTCCTGTGGTATAGGTCAATTATAAATTTAAGTGCTCTTTCTCTTTCTTCCATTTTATGTAAACTAAAAATTATTCTTTCTTCAGGAACTTTTAGTTTGTCAGCGATTTGCTTAAGATAACGTCGGTCATGCTCAAACGCTTCGACCGCTTGCATACCTGCGACAGCCTCAATTCTACGCACGCCTTTTGCAACCGAAGTTTCACCTGTGATTCGAATCTGTCCGATTTCACCGGTCGCGCTGACATGTGTTCCACCACAAAGCTCAATCGATGGTCCAACCGTTATTACACGCACATCTGCTGAATATTTTTCGCCGAAAAGTGCCATCGCACCCTTCTTTTTCGCCTCCTCAAGCCCCATAACCTGAACATCCGTCGAATAATTTTCGAGAACCATTGCATTGGCAGCACGTTCAACTTTCTCAATTTCCTCGGGTGTCATCGCCTGCAGATGCGTAAAATCAAAGCGCAAACGGTCAGGCGAAACCAGAGAACCCTTCTGATGCACATGTTTTCCAAGCACCTGACGCAAAGCATAATGCAAAATATGCGTTGCAGTATGATGCTTCAAAATCCCATTTCGACGCTCAATATCAATGCGAAGTGTAATTTTATCAACTTTTGAAATATCCAAGTCCTGCTCCGGAAGCAAAACATGACGTTGCAAATCCTCACGCATGTTGCAGTCAATAACTTTCACGCTTTCTTTATGCTGACCGAATCGAACCTTGCCCTTGTCGCCGACTTGTCCACCTTTTTCCGCATAAAACGGCGTAATATCGCTGTACAAATCAGCCTGAACGCCTTTTTGCAGTGTATTAACCTTGTTGCCTGTCGTGTCAAGCACGACAAAATTATCGGTTTCAAGCTCGAATTTGTCGTAACCTGCAAATTCAGTTGATTTTATCTGCTTAAGAGCGATATCGAGCGAATTGTCAAAAATCGTCTTGCCATTGAACGCCTCACCTTTTGAAATTTCCTTGTGATGCTGGCGTTCTTTCAAAAGTTCATCATTATCAATATTCAGCCCTATTTCACCAAGAATCAGCACTGTCAGGTCTGACGGAAAGCCGTAGGTTGACTCAAGTTCAAACACAATTTCCCCTGACATCGTGGATTCCCCGGCACTTTGAAGCCTGTCTATCTCAGTGTTCAGTATTTTCTCACCGCTGTCCAGAGTTTTCAGAAACTGCTCAGACTCCGACACAATCACGTTCTCAATCATTTCACGCTGTTCGATAATCTCAGGATAATGCTTGCCGTAAAGGTCAACATTAGGTTGAACAAGCTTTTTCAGGAAAATCCCTTCAATCCCAAGCTGACGTCCATCGCGGATAGCCCGACGCATCACCTTGCGCAGCACATAACCGCGACCTTCATTCGAGGGCCATATGCCGTCACCAACAAGAAAACAAACAGCTCTCGCATGGTCGGCAATCCTTTGCATCATCACAGATTCTGGCGTTTCATTAAATTCATAATTTTTACCAGAAAGCTCGGAAATTATCTGAAGTGATGACTCGAATAAATCAGTTTGATAGCTTGAAACCTTGCCGTTTATTACCGCCAGTACACGCTCAAAACCGATGCCGACATCAATTCCCGGAGCTGGCAGAGGCTCCATGTCATCAGACGATTCACCAATCTTGTTAAATTGTTGAAAAACAAGGTTGCCTATTTCACAAAACCTGTTGCCATCAGAAGACGGGTCTTCGTTAGGGTCACCATTGCTATAAACTTCACCCAAATCATAAAAAATCTCGCTGCAAGGTCCGCAAGGTCCCCGATATTCCTTATCATTGGGCGAATTCGCAGGCCAATAATTCTCTTTCGCATCAAAACGGTAAATTTTCTCATCAGGCACACCGATTTCATCGCGCCATATCGCATATGCTTCATCATCCGTCTCATAAACCGAAACCGAAAGCTTCTCGATAGGTAGTTTCAGCACTTTCGTAAACCACTCCCAATCCCAGTGAATCGTCTCGCGTTTGAAATAATCGCCGAACGAGAAATTCCCCAGCATCTCGAAAAAAGTATGATGAAAAAATGTCCTGCCAACAATGTCCAAATCCTGTGTCCGTAAGCACTTTTGCGAGGTAACAGCACGTTTATAATCGCGATTTCCTTTGCCCAGAAAATCGTTTTTGAACTGGTTCATACCTGCACTCGTGAATAAAACCGTCGGGTCGAATGACGGAATCAGCGAGTCGGATGCTACAATTTTATGTTCCTTTTCCTCGAAAAACTTGAGGAAGGAGTTGCGTAATTCATCAGCTTTCATTGTATTTCTCGATTTTATTGTCTTGGCTTTGTCTGAAAACTACTTTCGTATATTCTCCCAGCTTCACGCAATCTTTGTCTGCTCATCACTCAAGAACTCCTCAATGTATCTCCAAGTACGTCTTCGGGGTCTTTCATTCTTTGCAGTCAAATCTCACATAAACCTGAAAAAATATTTTCAAAACTATTTTTCAGATACAGCCTAAAACTGGTAAGGTTACAAAATAATGCTTGTTTTCAGGAAAAATTCAAATGCAAAATCGCGTTTATTCCGTTTACATAGATAAATTAATATTTAGGAGTGAAAATGAGGAAAGATTTACTTTTCGGCATGGTTTTTATCGCAATTGCATTAGTCTCAATAACGATTATGGTTGTCGCAATTATCAATATCAACAGCGATGATTTTACCAAGGTTGAGGATGTTCAAAAACATGAAAATCCAAATAAATATGCCAATAATGACAGTGAATCAAACGGTGAACATAATCATCAACACGATAACAATACTGAAAGAACTCCACCAGATTTCATACCTCTATGTCCACCTCTTAACGACGATGAAAAAGACAGGCTCAAGGAATTGTACATTCAGGCGGTTCAGGCGGATGCTGTGCAAGAAAGTGCGATTCTTGATAAAATTGAACTTTTCGGCGCACGTGCCGTGCCGTATTTGACAGAGCTTCTGGTTTTTGAAACCAATGAAGAAATAAAGCTAAAATTTGGCACTCTTATCGAAATTTTGAAATCTATTCCGGTAAAATCCGAAAATTTACTGCTTCTGCCAGGCATGGAAATCAATACAACACGAAAGTATTTTCGCATCGAAGCTGCCGTTTCGAAGATACGTGAAAATGACGAAATTCAGCTTGTTCTCACGAATAATCCCGAAAAATCTCCGCAGTCGCTTTTTATGACAAACATTTCAGGCAGAACATTGAACAAGGCATTTTTAACAATCGGCGCGGTACCATCAACGATTCGACCGGAATTTGCAGGAGATTTCAGAGTTTATGACGGAAGCCTGTTTAAGATTACAATTGAATACAACAAACTCGGCGTAAGAGACGAGAAAATATACCACAATCTCAGCAGTGTTATTTTCGATAAAGTTACTGAACGCTGGCTACCAATAACATATTGGGCGTTCCTCGGCGCGACAAAATCATTGAACGCTGAAAACACACCCTCAGCCGACGAAACCGGAAATATTTTTTCTTTGTACAACGAAGACTCAAGCGCAATTCTTACGAATCCCTGGTTTTCAAGCACTTTCAAAAACAGGTTTCAGGGATTTTTGGATAAACTACCAGAAGCCGGTAAGCCGGTGTATCTGAAGTTTGAAATACTGCCAGATTCCGAATTAAGAGCACAAAATACAAATGTTCTCGAAGAATACAGGAATTTCGATGTAAAGCGAGACGAAATCAAGAAATCGAATCTGCCTTTCAAATCACAGGAATTGTTATCAGAAACCTTCGAACAATCGGTAAATTTGACGAGTGCTTTGAAGCATGAAACTGAAAAAGCTAATAAAATGCTTCAGAAAACACATCTACCCGCACTTTTGCCCACAATGGACGCTAAAGCGACTGAAAAACTAAAAATGCTGCTTGATGAGTTTTACAAAGTCGAAGATACCGATTTACACCGTGTAGTTGATGAGATAAAGAAGTTCGACTGCCGATATTATGAAATTGTCGCTCAAAATGCGAACGAGAATTACGCTGATGACCGGTCTCAAATCCTGGTCGAAGCTGCCTACGTTGTTGCAGATCACGCGTTTCAAGTTGGGAAGATTGTTTACTATCATGGAATCGCAATTGATTTGGAAAATAAAATGATTATTGCGGACGCTTACATTCCTGAAGTAAAAAACATGCCTTTAGAGTACATAATCAGCGGAACCAACGGCAAGACATACGAATCATTGCTTGTTATCAACGCTCTGCCCTATCATCTTGAGGTCGCACTTGAACGCCTTGGTTACCAGAAATCATCAAATAAACCACGTCAGAGAGGCGATTGGTTGCTTTATGACGGTGATGCAGCAATAATCGAAGTCGCATGGTTCAACGAAGAAATAAAGGATGGAAAACTTAAGGCAACTGATTATGAAGGATGGAAAAAGCACGAAAAAGTCAGCATTTATCGTGTCGAAAATCTGATTAAAGATTTGCAGACGAGAGAAGCTATGCCTAAAACAGCATTTCCGTTTGTGGGCTCAAAAAGCAAGCATTCTGAGAAATATATGGCGCAGGAATATGGCACGGTTTGCGGCGCATTGTCAGATGTAACGACTTTGCTCGAAAATCCCTGGGATGGCGCAATGATACCGCATGTTTACAGAATTATGGGGAGCTTGATACCCGCGACCAATTCATCTGTCAGGCTGTTTTTCAGCATGGAACCAAAGACAGAACGCGAAGAACGAATGAAAATTCTCACGAAATTATGGGAAAAAGAAAGGCTGTTTCGCCCGTTTTATCACTTCGACAAGCTTCCTGGATGGGAACTTGCAAGAGAAACCGGAAGCATTGTCAGATATATGAAAGGCGATGACAGACTTGTAATACTGATTTCACAAAATTCATCGAAAAAGTTTGAAATTACTGATGATGATATTGAAAATTGGGATAACGAGGCTGAGGAAAATTCAGGTTTCGGACGCTGGATTATTCGCGAAAAAACCAATTTCAAAAACTGCGAAGCATATTTTAGAATCATCGAAGAACTCAAAATTAACGATTCGGATAAGGATAATTATATTTTCATCCATTACGTTCGGACTCTGATGTTCGATTACATGATTCAGTTTAACCTGTACAATGCTGATTTAGCGTTATGCAAGGCGACATTTAAGAATATTATCGAGGAAAGGCTCACGCTTGGATTACCGGAACATTATCCCGAGGAAAACAATCAAACTAAGCCGAAATAACTGATTGCTATTCCCCGATTATCTTGATAAGTACACGTTTGGGGCGTTTGCCGTCAAATTCTCCATAGAATATCTGCTCATTTGGACCAAAATCAAGTTGTCCTTCAGTAACTGCAATTATTGTACTTCTGCCTAAAATCTCACGTTTCATATTTGCATCAGCATCTTCGAATTCAACATTATGTCTAAAATGTTCCGGATCATTCGGCACAATGTTTTTCAACCAATTTTGCATATCCTGATGCAGTCCGTTTTCATCATCGTTGATAAATACTGAGGACGTTACGTGCATAGAATTAACTAGAATAAGCCCTTCCGCAATCTTACTTTCAGTCAAGCAAAGTTCGACCTGTGGAGTAATATTAATAAATGCTGTTTTCGTGGGTGTATTAAAAAGCAAAGCTTTTCGAAATGATTTCATGTAGAAAATCCTTTCAGGTTGTGTCAAATATTCGAAATACAAATATTTGCATCCTTATATGATAACTTGAGGAAGTATTTTTTCAAATTGCATTTTATTGGTTGTGTCTCATAAACTGTTAGATTATTCACTGGGCAAGATTTAGATTCGAAAATCCTGGTTTGCTCTGAAGGTTTAATTAATCTTATGAGGTTTCATCGGTGTTAGTCTTTGCTTTTTTTTCAGGGGACACAGGCGGCATACCCGCATCAAACCACGACTGCCAATCCGTTGCTGACTCACCCCAGTCTGCACCTGTGATTCTGCTCAAGGCTAACCTACATCTTTGGCGCAATTCAACGTTTTTTGATGCCATCGCTTTGATTAAAGGCTCGATTGCACGTTCATCAGCTAATTTACCAAGGGATTGGACAGCAGCAATTTGCACATTTAATTCTCTGTCACCAAGTTTCGCAATTAACCTTGAAATGACTTTTTTCTCTCCGAGGTCGCCAAGAGCAACAGTAGCCCACATCCGAACTTTATAATCAGTGTCATTTAAAAGTTGCTCGATGGCATCTGCAATTATCTCGCGTTTTTCCTCGATATTGCGATAACCCTTGAGCATCATTATTGTCTGCATTCTGATGGCAGCTTCTTTGTCATCAAGTTTTTTCAATAGCATTGGAATATACTCTGGTTTCAATGATTTACCGAGAGTTACCACAGCTTCAACGCGAATTGACGGATCATCATCGTTCATAGCCTGATAGGCGATTGCATCCAGTCCTTTTTTTGAACCGATTTCTGCTAAAGAAAAAATTACCCATACTTTTGTTTCTGCTTCAATTTCCTCCGAAAGTCTTAGAATCAGAGCATCAACGATGTTTGGCTTTTCTTCGATGTTCAAAGAGAATCCGAGTGTAATTGCAGCAACAGTTCGGATTACGTTCATTTTAATATTGCTGAGATTATATGCCACTGCATACAACATTTCGTCTCTTTCTTTCGTCAAATTTCCTTCATCGTCGAAACCGTATAATTTCAGGGATTTTTCCATCAGCATCAACCCGATTAATGCGCGATATCTTAATTCATCGTCTTCATTTCCCTTTTTGACTTTACTAACAAGTATTGAAACTGTTTCCTTCATTTGAGCCTGTGAATTCAGGAATCCAAGTGCCATGGCAGCAATAAGCTTCTGTTCGTCATCACCTGAAACCATTGCTTCTTTCAGTCCGATTTCGTATGCATGTGTGATAACAGTTAAATTTTTGCGCGATTCTATAGATTCTTCCAAACGTGCTGGGTCATGTCTTATCGCAAGATAATTATCGATTCGATAATCCAAATCATTAATAACTTGAGGTGTTATTTTGCTTAAATCACGGACTGTCTCCTGAGTAAAAGCATCTTCGGCATTGCCTTCAGAAGGTGTGCCGTTACACCCCAGAGAAGTGATTACAGTAAAAACTATTAATGCTGTGATAAACATCGCACTGTATTTATTCTGTTTCAATTTCTTCTCCTTCCAGCATCGCTGGTATAAATTTACATCAATACTATGTCAAAAATACTCCTGAGTCCTATGCAAGCTTGTCATAGAAAGCAGGTTTACCTGCACAGACTTTCTGCATTAGTTTATAAACGAACTTATTAAACGAATGTTGGATAAATCATTAAAATATTGAATTTAATACAAATTCTAAAGAATTACTTCTTTTTAATTTTGTTGATGGGACTTTCCTTCATCGACTTGCTTCTACCTGATTTATTGGATAATTTCATTGCGTTTGGGTCTCCTCGATTTTCCATTTCTTTCTGTGTGAGCCAGAATGTGAGGGTAACCAGAGATGCTGCAAGGTTTTCATTGCGAATGTATATTTCTTTCGGGACATTTACCGGCACCGGTGCGAAATTCCATATCGATTTAACTCCCGCTTCCACAAGTTTATCAGTAACAATCTGACCTTCCGTTGCAGGTACTAAAACTACACCGACATTAGCTTTTTGCTGTTTAACGAATGCAGCCAATTTGTCCATGGACTGCACAAGAAGTTTTCCAATTTGTTTACCATGTTTAGATTTATCGTTATCAAATAAGCCGACAATTTTTACGTTATATCTCGAAAAACCGTTGAAATTACTTAGCGCGGTTCCTAAATGTCCGACACCAACTAGAACAGCACGATGTTCAATGTCGATGCCAAGCATTTCTCTCAGTTTATTCAACGCTTTCTTTACATCGTATCCGACGCGCTTTCTACCTTCAACCTCAACTGCTGAGAGGTCTTTACGAACAAGAGATTCATCAATTCCTTCATAATTCGCCAGTTCTTTGCTTGTTACGGTTTTTACGCCTTCTTCGAGCAAAGTTGACATAATCATGAAATATCGCGGTAATCTTTCGACATTTTGTGACGACAAATAATTGTCAGACATGAGATTATCCTAAAAATGTAATTAATAAGTTATTCTATTCACTTTTTATAACAGAGTAATATCGGCATAACAACAAAAACATTTGCCGGATTGTTAATTTTCGAGAATGAGAAAACTGACTGATTTCATTTGACAAAAAAGTAATTCTTCGCTGTCCACCGAAAATAATGACTGTTAATTTTCGATAATGAAATCATCACTGACAAGCGTGTTGTTTGTTTCGTATATTTCGATAAGTTGCCCAAGGTCATCAGCCATAACACCAATATAATAAGTTTGTGGCGGAATTGTAAATAAGCTGTTCGATGGTGTAAACCTGATTATCAAGGGTTCAGCCAGACTTGATGTATTGAACGCTTCGTTTGGAGACAGTGTCGGGATTATAATAATTCCAACAAGAGTGTCTGTAAAATCAATTGTTGAATCAGACGACAGATAAATACCGACTCGAACGGAAGATGATGATGCCTGTCCGATGTTATTTACTGTAAAATCAACGGTTAGATAGTCTCCAGGTAAGTTTACGATTTTGTTGGAGACAGAATTGGAAGATTCAACAATGATTTCGCTGACTGTAAGATCAGGCGTTTCAAGCTGGGTCGTCAACGTCAATTTCGCAATACTGGTATTGTTAGTTTCATCCGATTCAACGATTTTATTATCGAAATCAGCCAGACCAAAAATAAAGTAAACCTGAGCGTTGAAGCCGACTGGGACATAAAATTTAACATTCCTGCTGATATTACTCGAATTCACAGTTTCGCTGAAAAGTAGCAAATCATCAGCACCCGGAGTAGCGTCAAGCGAAAGAAAGAATCCTACGTCAACGAATGTTGCTGATGCCGGCAGCTCAATATCATATGTAACATCAATTTCACCACCTATTTCAGTTGTACAATCGGTTAGATTAGCAATTGTAATATCATCCGCAGTCGGATTGGGATTGTTAACGATGCTAATTGGCAAGGCTATCGATGTGTTGTTCGCTTCATCTGTTTCAGGAATAATATTGTATACGTCGCACACGACGAAGATGCTGTAATTTCCTGCAATTGCCAGAGAACCAGGTTCTATTTCGTAGTTAACCGTTGTCGGACTGGCTGATGCGCGTAAACCTTGCCAATAAATGTTATCCATTGCAAGCAGTCTATCTGTTACAAAGTCGAGGTTTGCATCACTTGAAAGATAAATTCCAACCGAAAATCCAGGGCATGCGTAAGGTTCGCTGTTTCTCAATTGATATTGAACCGTAAATTTCTCACCTTTCTTGGCTTCAAGAATTCCGTTTACAGGATCAATAATATTTGCAGTAATAATTTCAATGTCAGGATATTCGTCAAATGTCGGTGCGACGATGGTTAGTGATTGCAAAGGAAGGTTAAAAATATCTGGATAATTGTTTAACTCGTCAATTTCAGGCACATTGTTCATGTAATCAGCAATAATGCCAATGTTGTAAGTGCCTGCAGGAAGATTAAACGGAATCTGAAGTATATAACTTGCTCCCTGATTAGCGGATTGATTTGGCGCAAGTCCACCTGCAACCGCGCGTCCGGGAAAAATAAATCTGTCGTTTATCGTAATCTCGTCATTTGCAGAAGATGTGACGAAAACGCCAACATAAAATTCTGACGCGGTTGTATTGCCGATATTTTTTACTTCCCAACTGACATTAATATTGCTCCCTTGAAAAACGGTTGCTGGATTGATATTGAAACTCTGGAGCTTGATGTCAGCGGCATCAGTATCGTCAGAAATGATTCCAAGAAGATTTAATGATGAACCCGTGTTGTTATTTTCGTTTACTTCATCGACTTCGTTTTCACCGTCAACTTCCGCAAGTATGTAATAGATGCCTGTTCGGGTTGATGCTGGTATCGTAAGATTGATATTCTTCCTTACAAAATATCCCGAAGAAACCGTCGGATAATTAACATCATAAACAGGCGTCGTCCCTGAACTGACTTCAAGGCAGACATCCGAACTTTTTTCAAGCTCTTCGTTGAAGCTAAGATAAACTCGCACCTTGCTGCTGGGAGCATACTCTTTTCCCACATTTGCAATAGTGATGTAAAGCTGAATTTTTGTATCAATTACCGCACTATTTTGCAGAAAATCTATATCCTGGATAATCAGGTCAGATTCGGTTCCATCACCGTTTTCGCCGTTAGTGGATGTGCAACCTGCAATAAGAAGGCATAAAGCAATAATTAGCGTGATTTTTCTCATGATTATTTTATCCTGCATTATCTGTATTATCTTTAGGATAGATTATTTTAACCGGTTTAACAAAATTTTGTTGTTGAGAAAGTTCTCTCGTTAGTCTTTTTCATTCAGAATTTCAACGAAAAACACCTCTGTTTCTCTAAGATTAACAATAATTTCAATGTTTATGTAAAAAGGATACATATGACCAATGATGAAGCGAAATTCTTTGCGGATTACACTCGCGAAGAAATCGGAAAAATACTCAAGGATGAGGGTGAGAAGAGTTTCCGAGTAAGCCAGCTTGAAGGGAATTATTTCGGTCAATTTAAGATTAATTACAACCAGATGACCGATTTATCAAAATCCTTACGCGAAAAGTTGTCGAAAATTCTGCCTTTAACGCCGTTGATATTAGAAAAAACGCAATATGACAAAAAAACAAGGACTTCAAAATTTCTGTTCAAGCTTTATGACGGCAATTTCATCGAAACCGTTCTAATGCGGACGCGGTATCGGAATACTGTGTGTATTTCGACTCAGATTGGCTGTCCAATAGGATGCAAGTTTTGCGCATCGGGAAAGCATGGATTGGTCAGGAATCTGCTTGCTTCGGAAATTTTTGCGCAGGTTCATTATGCGAAGCATATTTTGCTTGAAATGGAAGAAGCGAACTTGACAAACATTGTGATAATGGGGATTGGCGAGCCATTCACCAATTTTGATGAAACGTTGAAAGCATTGCAACTTATTTCTCATGAAACCTGGGGATTGAACATTTCTCCTCGCAGAATTACGTTATCAACCGTTGGCATTGTACCCAAAATCGAAAAGCTTGCTGAGGCTGAAAAACATATCAAACTCGCTATCTCACTTCATGCTGCCGACGATTTAACCAGAAAAAAGATAATACCTGGGGTACGATATAAAATTCAGGAAATTATTAATGCTGCCCACAATTATTTTCTGCAGACCAAGAAAATCGTTACGATTGAATATTTGCTGATACTGAATTTCAATTCATCACAGTCCGATGCTGTTAAACTCGCCAAACTTCTTCTGCCGTTTAATTTCAAGATAAATCTGATTCCGTATAATGAGGTTCCCGGACTACCATATCGACGCCCGTCGAAGGAAATTGTCATAAAATTCCAAAACGTGCTTCTGAATAAAAATCTCAACACGCATATTCGCGATAGTTTGGGACGCGAAATCGATGCTGCCTGCGGACAATTACGTATCGCAGCAATCGACGAGAACAAGGATTAAATTTTTTACCACGAAATACAGGAAAAACACGAAAAAACCTGTCATTCTGAACGAAGTGAAGAATACAGATAACCGAGGCTGTATTTGAATAGTTTTATCAGATTTGCGTGAGTTTCGGTATGTCAGGCATCTTGCCTGACACCCAGCATCATAATAAACAGGCCGGGATGCCTATTCTACAATTCACTGAAACTTTATGAAACAGTGCACTAATTCAAGATTGATTCGTCGATAGTTTTAACTTTGTTCTTTGGAACCCATTTATAGCGTGTTCTCAATAGTTTTTCGATATAAAACGGGTCATTTAGAGCTGCGAGTTCCTTTGTAAAATCGGTCGTTTTTATCTCCAGTATGTCATTTTCAGCGTTTGATTTCTCGTTCATAACCTCCAGTTTTTCAAGCTTTTGCACCGCTGGATAATAATAAAATCCTAATATCGTTGAGACTAAGAAGGCAATTAGAAGCCAGAACGCTAGAATGCCAAATTCCTTTTTCATAATATTTTTCCTTTTTCACAATATTTATACTTCATCTCTATAATCGAATAATTCGACAGAATCTTTATTTTTTCATCATTCTTATGTGCGAAACTCACGTATTATCGTTATGAATTGCGCTGATTATGATAAAATTGCGTGTATTATTGAAAAAATTGACAGTTTTCTGAGAAGTAGAATGTTGTATTTAAAAGCAGAATCCGGTCCTGATGCCGGCATAATCTGTGAGATTAAGAATGATACTCCCTTGGTTATTGGACGTAGTGAGGAAGCGGATTTACGCATTCTTGACGAGCGCGCATCTCGTATGCATTGCAGTCTTACTCTCAACAAGAACAAAATAGGATTGAAGGATTTGGGTTCACGAAACGGCACGTTTTTCAACAATAAGAGAATAAAGGAAATTATGCTGAAAACCGGTGACAGATTCCAAGCTGGTAACACTGTTTTTCAGATATCTAAAAATTCGGAACTCATCGGCGAAACGGTAATCTCGGACCACAAACCTTTTAAGGTTGAAGAAGAAGTCGATGTTACAAGGATTCATGAGATTACCCAGACAATGTTTCATGGTAAACTCGCAAATCAGCTGTTTAGGCTGCAAAGCTCGCTGCAACTCGCTAACAACCTTAATGACCTTCTCAATTTCGGGTTTTCTTTCATAAGTCGTAATTTTACATTTGACTTAGCTGCGTTACTCATCTGCGATGAAACTTCGAGTCCGCGAGTTTTGAAGCTTATCCCCGAACATATTTTAAATTTCGAAATATCAACTGAAATCTGGAAAAAGTGTATTAAAAACGGCGAAGCGTTGCTTTTGTCGGCTGACACAGAGAGAAAAATCATAAAACGCGATGTAAATTGTGCGATTTGCGTACCATTGCGCGTTGATGATAAAAGATTCGGCACATTGTATTTTGAGCTTAAGGAAGGATATTATAAAAAGAATGAATTCAATTTCGCTCTAAGCTGTGCCGAAATTTTTTCACCAATCCTTAACCGGCTTCTTGAGCTTGAAGAGCTAAAAAAACCTAAAAGTAAACAGAGATTCAATGTTGAGATAATCGGCAGCTCGGAAGTTTTCAACCAAAATCTTGAATTAATAGAAAAAGTCGCACCAACGGATGTTCCTGTTTTAATTATGGGTGCAACTGGTACTGGCAAGGAGCTTTTTGCAAAAGCGGTTTATAATTTGTCATTGTGTTCGGGAGATTTTGTCGCACTAAACTGTGCAGCGATACCCAAAGATATGATTGAAGCGGAGCTTTTCGGATTTGAGGAAGGTGCTTTTACCGGTGCATCAAGAGCGCGTAAGGGTAAGATTGAACTTGCGAACAACGGCGTACTTTTTCTCGATGAAATCAGTGAGATGCCATATGAATTACAGGCTATCCTCCTTCGAGTACTTCAAGACCACGAATTTTATCCGCTTGGTGCCGAAAAACCGAGTTATTCCAATTTTAGACTGATTTCCGCCACAAACCGCGACCTGAATAAACTTGTTTCAGATGGGAAATTCCGCGAAGACCTGCTTTTCAGAATTCGAGTGTTCACTTTTGAATTACCTCTGTTGTCAGCAAGAAAATCGGATATTGTTGAATTGGCGCAGTATTTCTGCGAAAAAATCAGCAGACGACTCGGGAAAAACCTTTCATGCTGTTCCAATGACGTTTTAGAAGCATTCAAAAAATATCATTGGCATGGAAACGTCCGTGAGCTCGAAAATGTGATTGAGCGTGCTGTTGTCCTTGCTGAGGGTGATAAAATCGAAATAAAGGATTTGCCTCACGAGATTTCAGATGCAAAATCAAAGAAAAAAGCAGGTGGAGATTCGTTTTTTAGTAATAATGACGAAGCAATAACGCTTGAAGAAGCGGAACGACGCGCAATTGTTCGGGCGTTAAGAGTTACCGGGGGAAAAAAGGGTGAGACTGCGAAATTACTTGGTTGCAGCTGGCCAACTCTGAATAAGAAAATCAAAGAACTCAAAATTGACATCAAAGTTGAAAACTCCGATAAATAACTGATTTCTGCGGGATATTGGTATCGAAAAGAGTATAATAAATTGTGAGTTCAATTGTAGGAGGAAACATGCCAATTATTAGAATCGGTAATTTTGATGATTTTTCTGCAACTTTTACAGGTTTGATGCCGCAGATGGATGAAGTGAAACTTTCTGCCCAGCCTGAACAGCCAGAAGTGCCGAAAAAACAAAGTCCCACGGAAATGTTCAGACAGATTAACGCAGTTATGGAAGCCAATAAAAACATTAAGCAGAATCCCGTACAGTTTGATAAATCCGAAGGCAAACGTGGTATTGCACTAAAATCGCTGAAACTGCTCAAGGGTTTCGAAGGTTTCATCGAAAACGCATACAACGCAAATAACGAGCTGTATCTGCTGTCATGGGCATGGGATTTCAGCGGACAACCACCGTATTATTATCCTGAAGTGCAGGAACATTACGATAAATGCATCATTCAGATGGCTGCTGGCGATACGCGGGAATTCTTAGGCTCTGGGCTTGTCCTGTTTCCGTCTCGTCAGGTTACCGCCGGCATCGCTTTGCGCATTATGATCTGGGAATCTGACCAGGGTGTTCGAAATTTCGGTTATACCATGAAAAAAGTAACAAAAGCGATTGAGAAAAGCAGTTTGAACAAGGTTCTTTCAACTATCGGCAAA
>JAIOTL010000134.1 GCA_021106775.1 Planctomycetota bacterium
CGCTATCGAGGACGCGAACATTTAACTTTAGACGGCTGTTCATTCGATGATAGTTTCAATACAACGACAGGTCACAATGTATGGACATGCGGAAGCAATGCCTGGACACCAGGCTATAACGCTCTGACATTCACGAATTGGACAGGCGTTGGCGGTGGTGCGACATATGAGTTTGAAGACCCGAATCCAGGCGGAGCGGGAACTTATGCTGCTGGCACAATCGGCTGGTAGTTCTGCTACACAATAGAAGTCATCAATTACTAAGGGTACGCGCGAATATTAAGTGTGTACCTTTTTTAACAATAAGTCCCAGTTTATACTGCGAGTTCGGCATTAGTATTTTTATTACAAAACATGGTTTTATCTTGTTATTTACAGCAATTCATCAATATTGCATTCAGACCGGAATCGAAATTGAGAGAAATCGAGCTAATTGTTAAGAATGTGTTGAAATTAAATAAATTTATGGTTAAATTCCGTTGGTTTATTCGAGAATAAATTCACATATTGAGGTTCCCATGACATCAATGGTGTTTGCACGAGCTAAAACCTTAATTTCACGTCTGTTTTTTTCCAAATCGATTATCTGGGTTTTTCTAGCAATAATATTAATCTTCGGCTTTATAAGCATCCCATCAATTATGCCTAATTTGATTGGTGGACTTGGGCTTTTTCTTTTCGGCATGGTGGTAATGTCAGAAGGACTACAAGCAATTGCTGGAGCGAAAATGCGGAAAATTTTAACAAAACTTGCTGGTAACCGTTTCTCAGGAGTTTTAACTGGATTTTCAGTAACTGCAATTATGCAATCTTCTTCTGCAACCTCAGTTATGCTTGTCGGTTTCGTTAATGCTAAACTTATGTCTTTACGCCAGGCAATCGGAGTTATTTTCGGTGCTAATATCGGAACAACAATAACTGCTTATATCGTGGCTCTGAATATCACAAAATACTATGGACCAATCATCGGAATTGCTGTGTTTATGATTGTATTTTCCAATAGATCAATGGTGAAAAATTCTGGCAATGCGCTTTTGGGTTTTGGATTGCTTTTTCTCGGTATGAGTTTAATGAAAGAATCTGTAGGTTGTTTGCAACAAACCAACTTTTTCCCAAGTTTAATCTCACAGTTTCAAGATACACCGATTTTAGCTCTTCTTGCTGGAATGCTGATAACAATGATAATTCAATCATCTTCTGCCACTGAAGGTTTAATTGCATCAATGGCACTTGCAGGCGCATTTGGTACTGACTTGCAAACTACGCTTAATGCTGCTATCCCCTTGCTTCTCGGTTCAAATATCGGCACAACTATTACTGCTCAAATTGCAGCGATTACAACATCAAGAACTGCCAAGCGAGTGGCATGGGTTCATACTTTATTTAATGTAATTGGTGCAGGTATATTTTTTATAATCTTGCCTTTATATATCGACGTAATAAAGAGCGGAATTGGGATTGCAAGCAATATTTTTACTGATTCGGAACTTAATGTTGCACTTTATCTTGCAGGGGCACATATGATGTTCAACATTGTTAATTGCTTAATATTTCTGCCTTTCGTCAGTGCTTTAGAAAGGATTACCAGGTTAATAATAAAAGATGAATCTATTGATGACAGCAAGACCAAAAAATTTACAGGTTCGATTTCAGAATCAAATCCGCTACCAATGCTGAAACTCAAAGCTGCGGATAAGTCAATAATCCATCCTTCTGCAGAATTTTATGTGGAACCCGCAAAAAATGCAATTCATCGAATGCTTCAATATGCTAAAGAAGGTTTAAATGTAACTCGAAATTTAGTGAAAAAATTCGATGAAGAAGAATTCAAGAGAACAGAGCATATTGAAGATGTACTTGATAATTGCCAGATTCTTTTGAATAGCTATATTGAAAAAGCTATCATCGGACACGAAAAAAGTCTATCATTTCCAATTCACGTGGGATTGTTGCATCATGCAGTTAACGATATCGAGAAAATCGGGGATATTTCTTATTCTCTTGCGAAACGAATGATGGCAACATCAAAATTCAGCATGAAAATATCTGACGAAGAGGAAGAGCAAATTCAGAAGATGTTCACTAAGGTGTTGGATATGCTCGATTTTGTACTCTCAGTGATACAAAACGGTGATATTGAAGAGAATAAAGCAATAGCGAAGCAGGCATATGAGCTTGAATATAGAATTAATGCTCAGCTTCGTGAGTTTCGCATGCAACTGCGCCAGAGACCAATAACTGAAGGTTATGGCTGGTATATTGCTAATATTTCAGATATTTATTCTGACCTTGAGAATATTGGTGATAATTTGAAAAACGTTTTAGAAGCGTTTGGTTTCCCTGAGAAGACCGAAGATGACGAGTTAAATTAAACTTTTATTTTCATATAAAATACAGTTATGATGCTTATCATTTTATTGATTTCAATAGCTTTCGTGCTTGTTCCGCATAAGACGAGTATTTATGCTTTTCGATGATTTCATTTAGTATTTCTTTTGCTTTTTCCAGATATTTTCCACCTTTTTTAATGTACTTTTCTGCGGTTTTCACTTTGTTTTTTATTGAAGTCCCAGCGATTTTATCAGCTATTTCCTTGCCATATTCCTTATTACCAAGAATTTTCTCTATCTGTTTAGTTGCATATTCTGCAGATTTTGTATCTTTATATGACTTAATAATTGATAAATATTTTTTCACCGCACTATAATATTTTTCATTATGTTCATATTTAATAGCATCTTGAATCGATTTTATTGCTTTACTCTCATTTTTGTCAAGGTTCTTAATCTTAGATGAATATAGTTTTTTTGCTTTCGATTTTAACACTTCCAAATATGACATTTCCGCACTTGTTAACCCTTTCGGAAGGCTCTTTAACGACTCTTTAACTTGCTCCAGAATAATGATTGTAATAATCGGATTTTCTTCATTCATTGCATTTAAATATAGAGTTTTAATTTTATTTACAGCGTGAAATAGTTTTTCAATTTTCTCGGGTAGCGCGCGATTTTTCTTACTGCAATCAATCATCAATGAAACATTTTTCCAATTAGATTCGAATTCAAGCTTTTTACCATCAGGCAGCATCGCTGTGATTTTCTTGACAGAAGCATCTTTGAGACCAAAATGCAATTGATTAGATTTTGTCGAATATCCTGCAAAGCCGAGGTCCAGAATCGCCATTTTTTTTCTATTATTTGAAAGTTCAACCTGAATAATACTTCCTGTCAAGGCTCGGTCAGATGCTGTGAGCGTTATATTAATAAAATTTTGCGAATTGCTAATTTTTGAACCTGGTTTATTTAATTTATTTTGAAGGAATACACATTTTTGTGCTTTCGGGTCAAACCACGTAATCACATCCGCCTTTGCATTCCAGGTGTTAGAGCCAAGAAGTACATCCACGAAACCATCATTATCAAAATCCGCAGATGTTCCACCCCATGTATCCTCAAAACGCAGATTATTGCTGTCAGTATCGCATCTTACAAATTTTCCTTTCGCTACCTGCATATAAACCTTGCTGTACCCGCTATCAAACTTTTTACCATACCGAGGGTCATATTTTGGGTGATTTGTACCACCCTGAGCCGATTCTGTAACGAATAAATCGATAAATCCGTTATTATCGAAATCGGACATAACAGGTGCAATCCAGTCGTGTTCTGCCTCACATCCTGCTGACGGTGTCCAATACAATCCATATTCCTTTGTTATATCAGTAAAACTTATTTTTCCTGAGGGAATGAAATCATTTCGAAATAATTTTGAACGCCTGCATTGCGGAACCCAGGCATGCGCAAGATTTGCGACGAATAAATCCAAATCGCCATCCTCATCAATATCAGTCCAGTATGCACCATTGGAATGTGCAACTCCTGATGTGATTCCTGCTTTTTCCGCAACATCCTCAAAAGTGCCATCACCTTTGTTATGCCACAGAAAATTTGGTTCAAGGCGATAATTCGACACGTAAATATCTGTGAATCCATCATTATCGATGTCGGTTATCGTAACTCCGCAAGATGCTCTGCCGTTAAATCGTCTATTTCGAGACCATTGCTCGGACATGCTAGCATCCTTGGTAACATCTTTGAATTTTCCTTTGCCATTGCCTTTAAACAATCTATCAGGAATCTGTTTATAATTTTTTTGGTTTGAAAATGGTGATTCGTAACCGGCAGCATATATATCCAGATTGCCGTCGCGGTCATAATCGAGGAATGCATGACTTTTAGCGGCAAGAATTGTATCCAGACCGGAATTTTTCGAAATATCGGTAAATTTACTTCCGTCGTTTCGAAGTAAGCACCATCTTGAATTTAGCTTTCCAACTTCCGACACTGAAGTACCCAAAACATCTAAATCACCGTCATTATCGAAATCACCGAAGCAATGATATGAATTTGAAAGTTTGTGCCATTTAGTAAATTTGCCGTTTTCATTCCGCCACATATCTCTGCCGATTTTAACATCAACCCAACCATCACGGTTTAGATCGAACATACCAACAATTGGTGTATCAGGCAGAGATGCTGGTAATCCCAGACCTTCGTGCGAAATCGTGAATTTTGGTGCGATATTTTTCTCAACTTTGTTTTCGTCCGCGTTAACAGTTATCAAAGCAAGAAAAACCAGAATCAATATCAGTATTGTTATACTTACTTTCATAAAACCTCATGCGGTTGATAGTTATTATTAGGTTCTGTCCCGAAAGTTGTTTGTGAGTAGATTTTATCAGATTTCTACAACCAGTATGACTGGATTTGATTTTTATCCACTCAATTGCATTGAAAGCGAAGAAAAAGGAATATTTTTCATAGCTTCCGCGATGTCCCAAGGGGTTGAGCGCAAAACTCCGCAGGCGAAGCCAAAGCAACATAGAACAACCTAATCGTTAAACCTAATACCTTTATGTCTTTCAGAATAAAACTGAAAATCCTTAATCACTTTCTGCAGCAAACTTGCAATTTTCTCACCAGAGTATTTTTGATAAGCCGGTTCTTCTGCACTGATTCGTCCGCCATTATCTTTTACGCTATAATGAGTTATTCCATCAATATTTAAGCTAAAACCACGTTCACCACCATCGTTATAGAACAGCATAAATTTTATATCTCGCTCAGATATGCTATGCTCGACTTTTAGATTTCTTTTTTTAAGTTGTTCAATATAGCTAAGGAAAGTTGGTGATAAATTATTAATAAATTTAGTAAAATCTGCTTTTTCTTTTTCGCGTTTCTCTTCTTCAAGTTTTTCTTTGCGTTTTCTTTCAATTTCGTCAAATTCTTCAAAAAAGCGATCAACACTCATTTTAACCTCCAAAATTAACTAATTGTCATATAATAAAATATTTTATTTTGAAGTCAAATAATTTTAGTTTGTTAACAATTTCCTCAGTTTCATTCTGTCTGTTATCTTTTTTTTTAGTTTAATCTGCTGATTCAAACAATATCACATCTATATCATAACCTGCATAATATCCAGAGCTTTTTATTTCCAACTTAATTCACATACACTGAATAGCAGCACATACGAATTGTTGAGAAATGTTTTGAATATATGTAAACTCTTAGTAAAATCTCATTGATTTTCTTAAATCTTATAATTAACTGATACGTTAAAGTGATATTTCATTTCTATTATTTGCATACATTGAGGAGGTTTTTGAATGATTACGTTTACCGAACAGAATTTACGCATTCCAAAGATGATGAAGGACGTGTATCTCGTAACAGTGGGCATGTCAAAGTTTGGCAGAGCAATACCTGAGAAGCGTTCTGAGGAGCTTTGCATTGACGCGCTTACCGAGGCTGCTCATTTCATCAACAAATCACCAGCAGAACTCAAGGAATACATTCATTCCTGTTATTACGGACATTTCGCTGACCATTTCGGTGATCAGCTTCTTGGTGAAGCGGTGATTCATGACCGACTCGGACTTGACCCTCTTGGTAACATCGGAATTAAAACAGGCGGAGCAACAGGCGGTTCAACACTTTGGGAAGCATACAAGGCAATAGCATCTGGTTATTCTGACTGCGTACTTGCAATGGGATGGGAACGTATGGACGAAGTGCCAACAGATGAAGGTAATCACCTTATTTCTTGTGCTGCTGACAAAGACTGGGAAACTCCTCTTGGTCACATTTACACTGGGTATTATGCTGTCATGGCACAAAAATACTGGCAGGTCTTCGGCAAACAAGAAGACTCTTTCAGAAAGACTCTTGCTGAAATTGCTGTCAAAAATAAAGGTTACGCCCGAATGAACCCGCATGCGCAATCTCCCATGAAAATCACTGTCGAAGATGTTCTCAACTCGCCTGTAGTCGCATATCCACTTCGCGCACTTGACTGCTGTCTGATGAGTGTTGGCGCAGCATGCGCGATTCTCTGCGACGAAGAAACAGCGTACAAACTTACGGATACTCCTCTGCTTATCGATGTAACTGCAGGAAGTCACACTTTGCGAGTTGCCGATAGAAGGAATATGGAAATTCCGCTTCTGCCGAACGAAACTCCCGACCAATACAAAGACCTTGGTGAAAGATTCCCCGGTGGTGACAGATATCCTGGATTTACTGGATTTCTGGCAGCGAGAATGTCAGCATATTATGCATATCGCATGACTGGCATCGTTGACCCCACGGAAGACCTTGACGTTATTGAGCTTCACGACGCATTTACCATCAGCGACGTTCAGTCGTATGAAGATATTGGGATTAGACCCTACGGCGAAGGTAGAGACTATGTGGAATCTGGTGATTGTTATCATACAAACCCGAATACAGGATTACCCGGCAAACTTCCCTGTAACCTTTCAGGTGGACTCATCGGTTGTATGCATGCAGTCGGAGCTACAGGAATCATGCAAGTCGCTGAGATTGCACATCATCTGCTCGGAAGATGGGCTGAAATGCACAGTGATGAAGCGAAGTGGAAAGCGTTCGGCAGGCAGAAACCTGAGGACTGGACAGATTTGCAGGTTAAGGATGCGAAACGCGGTCTTGCAATCAGCCATGCTGGTGTCGGCTCGCACGTAACTTGCACAATCCTGCAAAAACCAGAACACAGATTAAAGAAAAGGTAACATTAAATTGAGAAGGAGATATATATGAAAGATTATTTAGGTAAAGATGTTGAAGACAGGGGTAGAGTTTCAACAGTTGGAAGCAGATGGAAAATAGATGGTGGGTTTTTCCATTTTACTTACCCGAATCGTCCTATCCGAAATCCTGAAGGCAAACTCGTTGGCATAACAAACCCGCGCGATATGACGTACATTCATACTTATGGCGGGGAAGCAATTTTCTTTGAATCTCTTGGAAAAGGCAAGCTTATCGCGACAAAATGTGTGAATCCAAAATGTGCTGCTAACGGCTCAATCTTTATGCCGTTCAGGATTCATTGTCCTGACTGCCTTGAGAAAGCCGAACTAATCGACATCACAGACATTGCGAAGAAATCGTCAGTTGTTCATTCATTCATGATTACTGAGAGAACAGGTGCGTACAATACTCTGCCGAAACCGATTAGATTCATCAATATTGAATTTGACGGTGTTTGTACAATTCTCATGGGTTACATGTCTGTTGGTGAACCAAAAATGGGGATGCACGTTGTGCCCATCTTTAACACGAAGGCACCAACTTTCACGATTCTTGATTTGTCGTGGGTGGTTGAAGGTACAACAGCAGAACAATTACCAGAGAACTTCACATTTTAAAGACAACTTCGAACCCACGGTTTTACGTGGGTTTTTGCATATGATTGACAATTGTACATTATGGAAGTAACATTTTCTATTAATTATTATACTTCGTATGGTGATATTAAAAATTGCCCCAATTTTAATGAGAAGGAGCGTTCAATGGTTGATATTTTGGATAGTGGCGAAGGTTCCTTGTTTATGAATCCTGACCCTGAGGAAGCTAGACAGTATTTTAGGCAGAAAAGCCGTAAAATGACCAAAAAAGTTATGTCAGCAACTGACGCTGTTGAGAAATTTGTTCCTGACGGGTCTTATCTTGCTTCAGGCGGTTTTGGTGGTGTGAGAATCGCATCGGAATTATTGCATGAAATTGTCCGTCAACGTAAGAAAAACCTGAGTTTGGCTGGTCACACAACGACGCATGATTATCAGATTCTTATGGCTGGTAAATGCGTCAGCAAAGTTGATGTTGCATACATTGTCGGGCTTGAAGCACGTGGACTTTCGCCAAACGCCCGTAGAGTTACACAAAGCGGTGATGTTGAGCTTGTTGAATGGACAAATGCTGCACTCGCCTGGCGACTCCGCGCTGCTGTAATGGGCGTTCCGTTCATCCCCGCAAGAAATATGCTTGGGACGGACACATATAAATACAGCGGGGCTAAGACGATAATTTGTCCGTTCACAGGTAGAAAACTTCTTGCTCTGCCTGCACTTTATCCCGATGTTTCATTAATTCACGTACATCGCTGCGATTCCTACGGCAATGCGCAGATTGACGGTATTAAAATAGTTGATGAAGACCTTGCACGCGCTTCAAAACGACTAATTATCTCAACCGAAAAAATTGTTTCAAACGACGAAATCAGGCAGAATCCCGATAAAACAAGTATTCCGTTTTATTGCGTCGATGCTGTTGTCGAATCTCCGTATGGAAGCTATCCCGGAAATATGCCCTACGAGTATTTCTCGGACGAAGAACATATCATGGAATGGCTGACGGTGGAAAAAGATGAGGAAAAATTCGCAGAATTCCTTGATAAAAACATCTACGGAGTGGAAACTTTCGCTGAATACATAGAACTAAACGGTGGCGTCGCGAAGATGCAGAAACTTCGGGCACAAGAGCATTTGATAAATGATAAATAGGAGCAAATAATGGAAAAACAATATAATTCAATGGAAATGATGATTTGTGCAGCCTCGCGCGTCCTCGAAGACAACTCATCAGTGATGGTGGGAACTGGAGCACCATGTGCTGCCAGCATGCTCGCCCAGAAGCTTCACGCGAAAAGTCTGCTGATTTACTTCGAAGCTGGTGGTGTTGGACCACAGATGCCGACAATGCCAATTTCTGTCGGTGATTCACGTACATTTCATCGTGCTGTGATGGCTGGCTCAATGTATGACATCATGGAAAACGCTTCACGAGGGTTGATTGATTATGCGTTTGTTAGTGGTGCGCAGATTGATATGTACGGCAATTTGAATGCAACAATCATCGGTGATTACAAACGCCCAAAGGTGCGGTTTCCTGGAAGCGGTGGAGCGAATGACATTACGAGTCTATGCTGGCGCAGCATGGTCGTAACTCCTCATTCAATAAAACGTTTCGTAAAAAAAGTAGATTTCATCACTTCTCCGGGATATCTGCAAGGTGGAAACTCCCGAGATGAATCGGGTTTACCTTTAGGCACCGGTCCATATCGCGTTATAACCGACCTTGGAGTGATGGGATATGACGATGAATCTAAAAGAATGAAGGTTATTGCAGTGCATCCCGGATTTTCGTTCGAAAACATGCAGGAAAACACGGAATTTGAGCTTTTAAAAGCAGATGAAATCGGAGTTACAGAACCACCAACAGAGATAGAACTTGAAATATTACGTAATGAAGTTGACCCGAACAGATATATTATTGGTAGATAAACAACTAGAGTTTTACATAAGGGAGATTGAAATGAGTCTTGATTATTCATTGTCAGAAGACCATGAGATGATTCGTGATATGGTGCGGAGGTTGGCTGAGGATGAGCTAAAGGAAAAGGCGAAAGAATGCGACGAAAAGGAGGAATTTTCGTACGAATTGACGGCGAAGATGGCTGAGCAAGGGCTTTTCGGCATGCAGATTCCAGAGATTTACGGTGGTGGTGAAATGGATTATCTGTCGTACGTTATTGCGGTTGAGGAGCTTGCGCGGGTTGATGGTTCGCAGGCTGCAACGGTCGCAGCGGAAAACTCTCTCGGAATCGGACCACTTTATGATTTCGGTAATGAGGAACAACGGAAAAAATATCTTCCGAAACTTTGTTCAGGAGAAGCACTCTGGGGTTTCGGGCTTACTGAACCTTTGGCGGGTTCTGATGCTGGTGGCTCGAAAACAAAAGCTGTTCAAGACGGTGATGACTGGATAATTAACGGCTCGAAGATATTTATTACAAATGGTTCGTCAGATATTTCGATTGGTGCGACAGTGCAGGCGATTACAGGCGTAAAAGCGAGCGGTAAGCCTGAAATGACTTGCTTTATCGTTGAGTCTGGAACAAAAGGTTTTGAGCAGAAAACGATGAAGGATAAGATGATGTGGCGCGGCTCAAACACAGCAGAACTCTATTTCGAGGATGTGCGCGTGCCCAAGGAAAATATGCTTGGTAACCGCGGTGACGGATTTAAGCAGATGTTGATGACGCTGGATAAAGGCAGATTATCCATTGGAGCAATGGGACTGGGTTGTGCTCAGGGAGCTTTCGAAGAAGCGTTGAAATATTCTAAGGAACGGGAACAATTTAACAAGCGGATTTGCGATTTTCAGGTGAATGCGTTCAAACTTGCGGACATGGACATGGAGATTGAACTCGCGCGAAATCTGCTTTACAAGGCGACATGGATGTACATGAACAAGATGGATTTCAGCAAA
>JAIOTL010000069.1 GCA_021106775.1 Planctomycetota bacterium
TAAAATACCATGCACTGAAAGGTCATTCTATCGATTCTCCAATTATGGGTCATCCTTTATCATCATCAATCAATAAAAAAACATGTGCGCATAACGCAAGAAGTTTTGCCGAAAAGAAAAAATCTAACAAGGAATCAACTAACTTGTTGTCTCCGAAATTATGAAGTAATTTATCGCGTTCTGAGCAACCTAAAATTAATCAGCTTTAATTGAAAGGTGCGATTGCTAAGTATTCATTGTCGTTACATCATAATTTTTTAGCCACTATGCAAGATGGGGACACTGGTAACTTCGTAACCACAAATGTAAAGATATTTTTACATTGCGATCTTCACCCTTGGGAGAACCGCTGATTACCTGCATCACTTATTTTACACTTTGGCACATAATTTGCTACATATAAGCCGAGATTATTTTACGTATTGAAATATTAAGCCTTTGCTTGAGAACGTAGAATTTAGTGTTCGAAAAATTTAACGTGACAGCCAATAAGCTGTTATCAGGATTGGAATTTGGCAAATCATTTCTGAGGCAAATTTAAATCTCAATAATTATATAGCCAGTTTGATTGGGTGGTGCAGTATTGCCCAAGATTCTGAAAATTATATTTTTGTTGAGGAATTTTTTTGGAAAAGAAGATAGAAGAATTGTACCAGACATTTTTGAGAAAAAGTGACGATGAAGAATTCGTAAATTTGAAGAAAGCATCGAGAATCACTGGGTTTGACATACAGACCCTTCGTAGATCCATTGAAGACCGAACCTTACCAGCTACAAAGCTGCGTCCAAAAAACTCACCACACAGAATATGGTTAAAAAACCTTGCTGAATTCTGCTTTTACGGGTACAGGAACGGTATCGTGAACAGCAGAAGCTAATGTTATGGGTTGTGCCTGCTCACCCTGAGTAGCAGGTTTTTTATAATTTTGGAAAAGAAGTAACTATGAAAAAGCAAAAAATTGATAAAATTATTGGTTTTCCAGAAATTGAAATTTCACTCATCCGAAAACGTACCCATTGCAAAGTTATGGTCGGATCACACATGGAATATCTTGCCAATCTCATTTCGAAAAATGCATGGTCCAATATAATTTTCAAAGGCAATTATAGATCCTCTGCGAACTTTGATCGAACTTCCTTTCTCATAATTGATGTTGACCATGGATTGACGATTAATGAAGGTATTGAAATGTTTAAAAATTATACTCACATAATTGGTACAACTCGCAATCATCAAAAATCAAAAAGGGGAGAACCTGCGTATGATCGCTATAGAATTGTACTGATGCTTAGGAAGCATATATTTAGTGCTACGGATTATGATGCTACATGGACTGCATTTACTCAGAACAAATCGTGCTTCAATAATGGCTGTAAAAAATTATTTAGTTTATGGTTCAAATGTAATGAAATTAGATCAGTTAACAACAATGGCTGGCTCGTACCAGTAAACCAGTGAGCATTTCAGTATCAACTTTAAGGCGTCGGATAATTTCGGGTGTATTGAAATACCTGAGACCACATGGGCGATATCTGATTAGATTGATAGATTTAGCAGAATTTCTTACTGGAGGTCTGAAGAAAAATGGAATCACTGACTGCAGAAGCTAGTGTTATGGGTTATGCCTGCTCACCCTGAGTAGCAGGTTTTTATTTTAATTATTATTGGGGGCAACTATGCCAGATTTTATTAAAAAAAACAATTCTGATTTTGAAGAGCCGACTGAAAACCTTTCAAAACAATCGAATGAAGACAACAATCCTAATGCAAGTTTACAGAATTATGCTGACAAGGCGCATGCAGCTAATAAAGCAGATGAAAGTTTTGAAATAAGCATTGTGTACGGCTTGACTCAATGCGAAACGCGTAAAATCAAGGATGTAAAAACCCTGTCCGAATTGATATGCCAGAATGAGTGGACGCATCATATATACGAAGGCAACTACCGACTCTCGGAAAACTTTTAAAAAGCTGAAGTGATTGCGCTTGATATCGACAACGACAAAGGAGAAAAATGTTCACTTGAGGAAGCAAAGAAAAAATTCGCATCTTACAAGCATATCATCGCAACATCGCGAAATCATCAGCAGATAAAAAAGGAGAAACCTGCTGTCGACCGGTTCAGAGTGGTTCTATTCCTTGAAAAACCAATAACAGACGTCAATACATATACGCAAACCTGGCTAGCTCTGGAAGAACAGTTCCCTTTCGTCGATCCAGCAACAAAAGATGCTGCCAGATATTGGTATCCATGCAAAAAAGTTATTTCAATCAAAGAGAGCGGGAATCTTGTCCCGGTGAAGGATATAACTGTAGTTAAAGTTGATTTTCAGAAGCCTCTGTCCAAGCCAAAGTTGAAATTTCCTCAAATGAAGGGGATTGACAATGGTGAATATAGCAACTATGGGAAAGAAACTGTAAATGATAAGCTTGAAGCTTATGTTGACACGCTTGACGTTGCGAAGAAACTGCTCCAACTTGGTAAACATGAAAAGCTCTCAAACACAAACATTAAATTCTTCTCACCCGTTGCAAACGAGAGTATAGCTTCGCTGAATGTTGATACAAAGAACAACAGGTGGAAGGATTTTTCTAGCAGTGGGGGATCTGGTGGCAAAATGCTTGAACTTTTCCATTATTGTATGCATAAGACCTGCAAAATTCCACGTGAATCATTTGTTAAGGTTGTTAAGGATTTCTGCCAAGAATTTGGAATTCCGGAAGATGCCATATTGTCAGGCTATAGATCTGAGGATGACAAAGTTGGTAAAGAAAGAAAAAACACCGAAAGTATTGATGTTCTAATTGATATGGAAGATTTTGCGCTGAACTTTCAAAAACTTAGTGATTCGGATCTACTTTATCAGCTGATGATAGAGAACACCGAAAGAACTGCTGAAATGAAAGAACAGATCGATGCTGAAATCTTTAACAGAACGAAGTCGCTGCACGTAAAAAATGATGAAGAATTGTTCGAAATGTTCAGCGATTCAGAATGTCAGGACAAAGATAAAGTTGCGTTAGATGTGCATCGTCGAGACAAGTTTTCCGAATTCATGCCTAAACTTATTGCTCAGAATCAGGATTTCGATCCAGATTATCAGAAAACTTTATATTTGTACTCGAAGGAAGTCCTGAATAAGTTGTTTCCGGAAAAGCAATCGGTGCTTGAATACCTGACAAACCGAGGAGTTACCAATGATTATTTCAAAGATGAGCTAGGGAATTCGTTGATAATTCCAGGAATTTTCCAATGTGAAAACAAACTGGATGCATTTAGTTATCTGACTCAGACGGATATCTGCAGAAATGATTTTACGGAAATAATTGATGCTGAACTTGATGCATTGAAGATTATTCCGACATATGCAAAGTTTCAACTCGTACTTTTGCTCCTATTTGAGATGCTGAATTGTGCCATTGAAGAACAATCTTCTGACGCTGCTGCTTTGGCAAAAGCTTTTGTTGAAGGCAGGGATGCGATGCATGAGCTTATTAAGTGTCCAGAGTACACCAATATGGCAGATTTTTTTAATGGGGCTAACGAAATTCTTGAAGTGCAATTTAAGCTGGAGTTGATTTCACTGGATGCTTCTGTGAAAAAGAAGGTTAAAGAATTGACGGGCTTGACTGTTAAGCCGGGTGAAACTATGGCAAAATTGTTAAAACAGTTGGAAAAAAGTGCTAAACACAAGGAATTATTAAATTTTTTCAAGTTGTTTACGATGCTTGTTTCAGGAGCTGAGAAAAGTAAATCGAAACGTGAATTAATCGATACATTCATCCGAAGTTCTTTCAATCGCTTTCCTTTAATCTGGCGAGATCTTGACGGAAAAATCGGCAAGATCGAGCTGAGGACAGTCGAACAGAAAGATGGAACTGCAAAGGTTTTGAAGCCGAAATTGGTTGAGACCCCGTTAAAACCTGGTGTTTACTTCAGTTGGCAGGATGTAAACAAGCAAAGTTACAGTAATCTTATCCTCGTAGAAGGTCCGTTTGACTGTTTGCAGATTACGAAAACGTTGATTGACAACGAAATGCATAGCAAATATCTTGCTGTGGCGTACGGTGGGGTGTCCCAAGTGGATAATGCCAATGAAATCATTCATCACATACAAACGAAGTGTCCAAATATTAAAACAATCGTAATTGCAGACAATGGTGAAGCCGGAGAAAATTCTGCAAAGCACATTGCTGGTAAAAACAGCAAAACGAATGCAGTATGTTTGCCTGAAGACTGTGAATTCAAAGACATTGATGATTATCTACGAGCTTTTCCAGCTGAAGAGAGATGGGATAAATTATCACAAATCCTCATTCAAAAGAGACCACTTCGCGACCTTATTTTTAAAATCGAGGACAGATTTGACCTAAATTCAGAGAAAAACATTGAAATCACTGATGCTGATAAGATTGTAAAAAAAGAATGGCGACAAGAAGTGATATCCGGGCAGGATATATATTTCGAAGTGCTGTATGACTCGGTAAGTTATTACGTAAATGTTTTCGACGGTGAACATGAAATTGACAAAAGATTATTTCTGTTGGATGATGAGAAAGATGAAGATGTAAGACGTAAATTTTTCGCAAAATTAGGCTTATCGGATACTACTCATCAAATTTTCAAGAATCTTACCGAGACCATGAAGAGCAGATCTAAACATGCTGATCTTACATTGTGGTCGCATATGCCTGAAGATTATTCTCTCATTTCTGTACAAAACTCCACAGATACATACTTAGAGATATTTCCGAAAACAGTCGAAGAACGGAAAATTGGTGAAGAAATGCTAATTTATAAAGATCTGAATACAAAGATTGTTTCCTGGAAGTACGATAAAGGCAAAATCGAAGTTGGAAAAGAGATATTCGAGAAATTCATTAAATCAACAAATTTTAATAGTGATGAGCAGCATTTTATCGAGGTTTTCTCAATTATGCTTCCTGTTTTTACTGCTTTTTACAAGCATAATAAGCCTTCTTTTCTGTTCTTGTTCTGCGGAAGCACTGAGAGCGGGAAGAATGCAACTGTTGAAGCATTGTTAAAGCTTTGGTTTGGTGACAATGCATTTTGTGATTTCTCTCCCAGCTTTGGCAAACCTGAGAGTCCTGAAGAACTCTTTCATGATATTGGTGGAAAACCAGTGATTGTCTTCGATGAGATAATCAAACGTTTGTCATCAGAACATTGCACAAAACTGAATACTCTGGCAAACGGTGGAACAACAAGCGTTTCTGCGATTAGAAAAAGATTCGATGTTAAATTTGAAGGAGTGCCGATATTCTTAGGCAGAGAAGAACATAAATCTCTGCCGGTTGACACTGCTAACAGGTTCATCGAGATTAAAACTAAAGGAAATTTGGCTGCAAAAAAATCAGAAGTGTGGAAAGAAACTGAAGAAATATTAAAAAACAGGGATGCAGTGTTGAGCTACTTTATTTCCGTGTTGCAGGATACGCTGAGTAAATTAAATAAAGGATTCAAGGCGGAGAAGTATTTCACTCGAGCAAGAGATTTTGAAAAGTTGTTCTGGGCTTGTTCAACTATTTTATTTAAGGAAGAATTCCTTGTGAGTTTTTTTAAAAGAGCTGCGACTACACAAAATCAGTCAGGGTTCATTTCTTATCCTGAAGTCGAAGTTTTAAACGAGTTGTTCGAAAACTTTTTTAAATCCGAGCAATATGACAATGATAGGAACAAATTGATCAATAAAAACTCGAAATTGTTCAATGCTGAAATTCAAATCGCTGATAAAGCTAAACTTCGGATTGAAACTATGAAAAGCATCATCAAAGGGGAGAATGTGCAATTCAGCGATTTTGTGAGTTTCATACGAGAATACGCTTTGATAATTAAGGCTGAGAATCAGAGCGAAATTGTAAAATCCGCGAATAGATTGAGGCAACGATTGCCTGAAATCAAACGCCTTCTGAAAAATGAAACAGGTGTCGAAATTGAAATAATTGAGGAAAGGAATAAAAATTATCTGAAGTTTAATTATCCAAAGAATGACGATGGTGAATATAATACGCCAATATAGCCAATTGTGATGTGCTTATTGTAGAAAATGTTAGGATGGATAGGCTACGTTAGGATAGAATTTTGAGTATCCTAACAGCTGTATCCCTTGAATCTCTAAGTGTAGATTAAATGTGTTAGGATAGATAGGATACTTTGTTATAGACCTATAAAATCTAATATTATATATAATAATACACGTATCGCATTGTTATTATTATTACCCCCTGCATAGTTTTCTCAGCTTATATGTACAAAAGCAGAGTATCCTAACAAAATCTTCTCTACGCCTTTAACAACAGTATATACATCGCTGTTAGGATAGATAAGGCTTACATATCAATTGATACAGCATGGTATACACGCCATTACATTGCAATATATGAGTTGTAGGATTCCAAACAAAAATAATAGATCCTAACATTTTTACATATTCACTACGAAATTGAAGTGTTCGACAGATGTGGTTTTAACTTTAGAATGATTCCAGATGTTTAATCCAGACCAAACATAATTTAGTGGACGAGAATTTCTTATGTACGAGCAACAGTTTGATGAGAATTTCATTACAATGAGTTTTCCCATTAAACATTGCCAATAAGTTGTATGTTTTACCAATAATGACAAACACGCAAATATTGCTGCACTATTCAGATATCTGTTAGGCACCGAAGGTCAATTTGAAAGAAACATAAGAGCTGTATCCCTTATATATCAGAGTCTACAGCACTGTTTTAGGCAAATTAGGCAAATTTATGGGGAAAACATCTGAGAGCTTAGTCATTTTTTTGTTTACCAGTCAGTTTTTTTTTAGAAATTTCTCCCGTTTAATCTGGAAAAATACCTAAATTGCCTAACGACAGTCTGCGAATGCGAATAAACAAGGACTAAACACCGTAGGCTAATCTGGATTCAACCTAAATTGCCTAACGAACCTATAAATGTACTCATCGATTTCGAGTTCGAGTCAATTAAAACATCGGGAATATTTTCGGGGATTGTGCTGAAATGAACTTGGCTTATCGAATATGTTGTGTGAGCAATGAAGTTTCGAAGCGGAAAAGATTGAAGCCAACCTGAGAAACGAACTCACACTTTTTCTCAGTTACTTGATTGTTGAAGTTTTTTCGAGTTAATTCCATAAAGGAACTTTTTCGAGTTAATCCGTTAATGGAACTTTTTCGAGTTAGCACTCAAAGGCAAAAAAAAGAAGCGTAACAATCTCAAAGCACAAAATCTTACTAACCGTCAAAAACAATGTCTTAACCACTTATCACAGAATATTTTGCATGCAGTCGTTTTCCCGATGGACTCGAACTCCCACAATTTCAGGTCCGGGATCCGAGGAATCTTTGCTCTTTCGCAGAATAAGCAAAAATGCAGCGATATTCCATCGAAATTCGCAAAATCCTTACATTATGCTCAACAAACACGAAATATTGATCACTTCGTACAAAACCACCAATATCCATCAATGTAATCAGCTTCTTTGTTAGCTATATGAACGATAACACCGCTTTCCAGATTTAACACATATTAAAACAATTTGCGATGAGAAACAAAATCAGTCTCAGCACAATATGCAAAACAATAGTATTTCGGAAGATCCGGAACACATGTAGCATTGATCGATATTATCTCAACTGTAGGCATGTCACCTGTTTTTAACCTATCTTTGGAAAAAATGTACTGGAAACAATACAGTTTTAGAATAATTTTGTTATTACATTCAATCTAAACCTTAGCTAAAAATTTGCTTAGAAATCGTTAACTCAGCGCTAAGTTTGCTTAATTCGATACAGAGCATTAAATCGAAGTTTTTCATCTTCATGTAAAATCAAGAATTCATTAAGATTTATCGGTTTATTCAAAATTTGGCTTTGTTCAGGTCCCATTTGGAAATCAGTCAGAAAGATAATCTCACCATTCGGTGAAGCTTCGATCATCTTTGTTAAAATGTCTATAACTTCAGGAATAACAAGAGATATGAACCTGATTGTTTGATATGAGTCATCCTTACTAAAATCGAACAACTTTTCCGCAAACCACCAACCTTCTTTGCTTTTCTCGAATTCTTTGTTTGCCAGATGCACAATGAATCCATCGAATTTATTCAGTTCATGCTGAAACAGCTTGCGATGAGAAACAACACCTTCTTCAGCAAAATAAGCGAATCTTTCGTATTTCGGAAGATTTGCAATATCAGTAGCATTGATTGATATTATCTCAACTGTCGTCATATGCTTTTCTTTTCTATTATTTATTCTGGTGTATGTGTAAGCTTCACGTTATCGACCTTAAAATAATGGTCTTCATAAACATAATTCCAGTTATGCCAAGACCAATAATCATAAACTCGATAATAATGAAAACATATTTGAAGTTCTGAATTTCCTAATGCCTGTGCTGAAATGTAATATGTAACATGCTGACCAGTTGGTGACCAATCACTATCATATTTATCAATTTCAATCCACTTAGAACCGTCATAAACCAACAATCGTCCATAGTCACTCCACCACCAGTATCCTCGATAATAATCATTATCCTGATAATTACCATCAAACTCAAGTGTAATTGTTCCTGATGTAAAATGAGAGCAATCTATTTTCGGGGAATCTACATATTCATCAAATTCATCCCAGGGATTGTGATTGGAATCAGCACTAAGATATGTCCATGAACCTCCAGTTATGTTACTCGATGCAAAATAAAACCAAGAAGCAGTTCCGGTATGATTTTGACCATGAGTCATTGTCCACCCCTTGCGGTCTGAGAAATCATCTTCAAAGATAGTTAATGGCGAGTTTGTCCCAATTCCTGAACCTTTTAAACTTATTCGAATAGGAGACCCAATTTCACTATGATGTATTGAAAACATTGCTTCTTTTAATCCTAAATCGGAAGGGATAAACTTTACTGTAAAACTTTTGCTGCTGCCTGGGTTAATATTCATTGGTATCGATGCAACAACAGAATAACTGCCGGGGTTTGTGCCGGATAACTCGATGGATGTTATATCCACCGCGACTCTGCCTTTGTTGGTAACAGTAAAAAGGGATGAATTACAGTCAGTTCCAATTCTGGATTGACCAAAATCATAGCTTGAAGGTGCGACAGTAACTTTGAAAACTGTTCCTTGGGATACAGCACACGAGAAACATAAAATTAGACAAAAACAACTTGATATTCGAACGAAATTATAAAATATTCTCACTTTTACCCCCTTTGATATCAAATTATATATATTCTGTATGTCAGATTATCTGTTTTTATTATCTGGTGAGTTGTTTTTGTAAGTTGAACTAGAATCAAATACATCACCGGATCTGATGTATATTCCTCCACCTGATTTACCAGCTTTGTTACCTGTTACTTTGCAATCATCAAGTCTCAGTGTTCCTGACTCTAAGTATATGCCACCGGCATATTCTGAAGCAGTATTGTCCTTGATGACACAATCTGAAAATTCTGTCCTTACAATTCTGAACATTTGAATAGCACCACCATTTTCTGCAGAATTCTTTTCAAATACACACTCTACAAAATTTACTTCTGCATCCCCAACCTGAATACCGCCTCCAACTGTAACTGCTACATTAGACCTAAATTCCGTATTCTTAAAAGTACCGGTTGCTCTTTGAAGACAGATTCCACCACCTTGCCTTCCTGCTTTATTATTTTCAATAATGGTTTCAGAAACTGTTAAACTTGCTTTTTCGACACATACAATGGCTCCTCCATCCACCTTTGATTTATTGTCCTTAACAATACAATTAGACACGATTACAGATGCCTTAAAGATATTTAATCCACCACCATTATCAGCAACATTATTAGATATCATACACCTTATTATGGTTATCGAACATTCAGTAATATAAATTCCACCTCCATAACTAACTCTATTAGAAGTATAACCCCTACCACCTTTGATTAAGCAATATTCCAATGTGCTATTTGATGAATCTTTTCCAGAAAATCTAATATTGCGCCAACCTACTTTTTCGTCTTTTGCTATGAATTTGATCTTCTCCTTTTTTGTCCCTTTCGCAATTAGCTTCCCATAGCAATCTAAACCCACATTCTCTGCAAATTTCAGTGTTGTACCAGGTTTTAACTCAAGAGAACCCTTAGCGTTAATTTTTATGGTTTTAGTGATTTCATATTCACCTGAGGGGAGTTTTATTCTCTGATTTATCTCATTGTTTCCGTTTCGAACTCTTTCAAACATCCTCAAGAACAGCTTATCTTCATAGTCACTTACATGTTTAATAAGTTCCTTTATTTTCGGATGCTTTGGGAAACGCTCAATAACTTCTTTGCAATCTTTTATGCTACTGTCTTTTGCAAGCTTAATACAAACATCAACAATTATATTGATTTTAGAATCTTTCGGAAACATTTCCGAAAAAGCAAAACAATACTGTAAGGAACCCTCTATCGCAATATTATAAATTTCTAAATTAATCTCTTTTGTGTACTTTCCATCAGGGAATTGCTTTATGTAGTTTTTATACTGCTTCACATTTCCTTTTTCAATTTTTTCAAATATCAGTCTTTCGTAGCTTGCACATATATCATTATATTTTTTCCCAGTCATATATCCCAATTCAATGGCTATCAAGAAACAAAGATCATCAATTGCATTTTCATATTTGATGACTTGAGTTCGGAAATCAGACACCGCTGAATCGAACCTCGGTAGATTCGCTAACCCTTGTTCCGCTTCCTTTTGATACAATTCAGCCTTTGTTCGAGCAATCGCAGCTTGTGAACTAGTTTTCTTTGTTCGAGTGTTTGTTTCAGCTCTACATTCTTTAACTAAGTTACAAAATGCAATATGATAGTTATTAAACATCTTTTCAATTTCTGAATAGCCTGTTTTGATTATTTTTTCCTGCTTATCGGTTAATTTATATAACTCTATCTTCTTCTTTTCCCACTTGCTGATGTCGATTTTTTCAAGTTCTTTTAAGTCATCTTCATAATCTTCCATATCCTCTGCATATTCTTCTCGTTTTGACTTTTGAGAAATTAACTCAAATTTCCATTCTTCAATATTGCTTATCACTTCCTTGTATTCCGCAATTAATTTAGCAATTTTTTTCTCGTAAGTTTCAATTCTAGAGAGCATTACCTTCCTATCATATCCTCCGTATCTTCTACTACGAAAATCTCTTTTACATTTCGCAAGATATTCCGCTCTAACCTTATAATCTCTTTCTATTTGAGAACATTTTAACTCGAGTTTTTTTATTTCTTTTTCTATTGTGTATATTTTTCTTTTAGCAGAAGTATATTCTTTCCTTGCAGTTTTGTATGCGTCAGTTGTTTCTCTTAGAAGGATTTTATGCTCCGCAATCTTATTTCTGACTTTTATAAATTCATTGATTATCTTTTCGGATTCATGATATTTTTTCCTTGTTTCATCAAGAATTGAATAAGTTTTCTCACCTATTCTCTTTATTGCAATATATGCTTTGGATTGTTCACTCATAATCGTCTGTGATGTCAACAAACTATAAAATGTTTCTTCTTTCTCGACCCACCGAGTTTCAATTAAATCAACTATTTCGCAATATTTTACATCAGGCTGAATATCTGTATCAGATTCAACAATGTGTTTAAAATTATTCACCTGCTTTTTGAATTCATTCACTTTTTCAATGAATGCAAGCCATTGATCGATCAAAACTTCCTTAATTAAATCATCCAGTAAGGGCTTTTTCAATATTTGCTGTGCTTCTTGAAAATTTGAGTTGTATCGAATAAAATTCTGATTTATACGAGCAAACTTAGCTAAGATTTCCCTTCGTTTACGTTCTTCAGATAATTTCTTTTTGTATTCTTCATTTTTATTAACTTTGTCATCTTCTTTTTCCTCATCATCAAAAACTGGTTTATGAGTTATGCTGCCTCTTTCGGGAGTATAAGTTTTTTCAATTGGTTTTGATTCAGTGATTCTGTCATACTTTTCTTGTAAATCGGATTTATCACCAAAAAGAAGTGATAATATAATTATTATTGCGACAACTGCAGCAATTGAAGAGATTAATAAAACCGTATTCTGATTGCTTTTCCTTGTTGGCTTTCTAAGCATACCACCTGATTGCATCTTTTTTGAGTTCTCATGCTGTGAATGTCTGCTAATTTTGTTTTTTGACTTCAAGTTTATTTTTGTTGGAGCAGACTTGAGTGGTTGTGGCTTAGCAATTTGCTTTCTATCTGTAATTTCTGTTTTAACAAATGTGATTTTGTTGATCTTATGCGGAGTTAAATCCTTCTGCTCATAAGGTACATCATCAATAATTATGTAATCGTCCACTTTCGTTGAAGGCATCAATTGCTCAAGGAATGAAGAATTAAAAAGTTCAACCTGCTTTTGGTCGAGTGCAGATAAATACTTTTCTAAATCAACTTCAGCATCTTTAGCCGAAGAAAACCTCTTATTGCGATTGAAGGCTGTGAGTTTTAATATTATCGAATTCAACGACTCAAGATTTCTGTATAACTTGAAAACTTCATCCCAAATTATTTGCTTCTCTGTCTCCTCTTGGCAAGACCTTATCTTCGCCATTCTGTCAGGCTCCCAAACAGTCGTAAAAGTTTTAAGAAAATCCATTCTTTCACCAGTGTACATTTTACGTAAAATGCCCGCCTGAGATCCGGCTCTGTAAACATAAGTTCCAGTTAGCAGATGAAACAAAGTTACACCTAATGAATAAATATCAGCTCTTTCATCTAAAGTTGGTGGTTCAAGATCTCCTTGTTGCCATTGCTCAATTGACATAAAGGCAGGTGTACCCATTGTTGCTCGAGCATGAGTTAACTCAATATTATCATCTTGATTTATCGGTTTTGCTAGTCCGAAATCAGTAATTTTCAAAATCCCACGAGAATTGAGCATTAAATTATCAGGTTTCAAATCTCGGTGTAAAACTCCATGATTATGTGCTTCGGAAAGACCTTTTAATGCTTGAATGATTAGTGGTACTGCAATTTCTGGTAATATTTTTTTTACTTTTTGTAATATTTCTTTCAGATTTAACCCATCAATATATTCCATTATTATGTAATACAATCCGGTATCGAAGCCGACATCGTATATACGGACAATATTGGGGTGGTTAAGTTTCGCAGCTTGTTGAGCTTCCCGATAAAATCTAGAAACGAACGTATCATCTCTTTGTATTAAAGTGTTATTAATGATTTTAACTGCAACATCTATGTTTAACTTACGATGATGAG
Organism: Planctomycetota bacterium; assembly: GCA_021106775.1. The sequence goes on from JAIOTL010000069.1 coordinate 13,272, forward strand.
CTCTATAAATTGAACCCATTGCGCCCTGTCCAACAAGGTTGATTAATTGACATCCACCGACAACTTCCCCGATATAGTCACTCATTTACACTCTCCAAATACTCTTGATATATTTTTAATCGTTGCTTCACCTTGTTATTAAAATTATAAATCTCTATCAGCAGAATTGAGATTCGGACAATTCCGCTCTCCCAACATTTGATATTGTAAATGAAAACGGAATTGAACATCAACTGCACCTAAATCCTTAAATAAAGAACTTATTCTAAACTTGAGAATTTTCTTAATTGGCTCAGAAATACAAGCACAATAGACGAACACCATCAAACAACTTGAGATTCTTACGAAATGATACAACTTTCTCATAACTTCCACCATTATTCGGTTTCTTGAAAAGATTTAACAATATCCGTAAATTTTCTCTCTATTAAACCACCCAAAGAAACTCCTAATAAAATACTTGATTTAGAAACTGCCTTTGCATAACTCTTAACTTCATCGTTAAATGAATCAACAGCTTCTACGAACCTTGTTATATTTGAATAATTTGTATTACTGTATCCTAAACATAATTCTACCTTTTTTCTAGCTGATTCTATTTTTGAGTCCAGTTGCTTTATCTGGATATTTAGTTTATTCCTGATTTCTTTAATCGCAATACAAAATGTAATATGGTAATTACTCAACGCTTTTTCAATGTTCGTAAATTCTGAGCTTATTATTACTTTCTGTTTAATCATATCTTTATACAAGCTCTCGGTACGTTTCTCTAATTCTTTGATGTCAACTTTCTCAGCTTCCTTTAGTTCCTTTTCACACTCAAGCATTGTTTCTTCGTATTCTTCTTGGTCAAGCACTTGAGTCTCCAATTCGCTTTTTACTTCATCAACTGCAATCTCCGCTTCCTGATACTCCTTATATGCCTTTTCCATCCTTTTTAAGCACTGTTTCATTGCAGATATAACAAAAGGTCTTTCCTCCTTACCAACTACATTAACCTTCTCTCTATACCTCTGGTAATTTCGAGCCTCAAGATTATATTTATTCTTTCTAGCTTCCATTATTCGACCAAGTCGACTGATTTCCTTTTCCAACTTCGATATTGTTCTTTTCAAAGTAGTATATTCTTTTTTAGCTTCAGCATATGCTGTTTTAGTCTCGCTTATTAACTCTTTAGATTCTGTAATTTTCCTCGCAACTTTTAAATAATCATTAATTATCTTATCTGACTTTAACAAAAGTTTTGTACTTACTTCTAATACTTTACCTATCTGTTTATCTGCATCTTTTAATGTCATGAACGCGTTTGACTGTTTATCCAGAATAGACGAATCCTCTAAAACACTGATAATATAAATATCCTTCTCCATCCAGCGAAGTGCCAAAACACCGATTATCACGTAGAATCTAGCTTTACCCCAACTCAACGAACCTGATTTCAAAAATTTATTAAAATCCTTTTCATGTTCCTTAAAAGCATTAATTTCCTTCATCAAAGAAATCCACTGCTTCTGCAGAGTAGATTCTAATGCAACGAAAGCTTCAGATTTTGGATTCTTAAGTTGATGCTGAGAATCCTCAAGAATATCCACAGCAATCTTATACTTTCTTTTTGCATTTCGAAAATCTCGTTCTCGTCGGCTCTGCTTATCATTCAGCTCAGCAACTTCAGGTATTACTTTCGGTTTCTCCAGCTTAATTTTATCAAGTTTTGATTCTGGATGCTGTACATCTTGTATTGTATAAGCCGCCGTATTCGACTTGTACTGATCAACTGCTACAGTTTTATCTTTAGATTTGGAGTCATTAGGAGTATCAAGACTATTCTGAGCCGAACTATCACCAAACATGATATATATTATCACAACACCAAGCACAGCCACGACAACCCCAACCAATATTTGAGTATTCGTACGGTTCTTCTGTCTACGCCTTAGCTGTGTCTTATCCAAAGCTTTTTCTCTAACGTTTTGCTGATGCTCTACATTGGTCTTAGTTTGTCTGGTCAACTTTGGTGCAACTATTTTCTTTGGTAAGGGCTTTGCAAATTTCGTTAATCTTGGGGAACCAGTATGAGTTTTTATAAATGAAAGTTTATTTACTACTTGAGCAGTTTTTATGTCGATAATATTCGACTTTGAGTCATTATGATTATTATCCTGAACAACATCATCTGAATGTACCACTTCCTCTAAAAACGATGTCCTAAGAAGTTCAACCTGTTTCTGATCAAACGAATCTAAATAATCCTCCAAATCTACAATTACGTCCTCTACTGTACTGTATCTATTATCACTGCTAAAGGCTGTAAACTTAGAAATAATCTTCCCAAGCTGTCGCAGATTTCTATGTAATTGAAATATTTCATCCCAGATGATTTTCTTTTCTGTCTCATCTTGACAAGTTCTCAATTTTTGCATTCTCTCAGGTTCCCAAACTGTTACAAAAGTTTTAAGAAAGTCCATTCTTTCATCACTATACATTTTGCGTAACATTCCGGCATGAGAATC
>JAIOTL010000074.1 GCA_021106775.1 Planctomycetota bacterium
AAACGCAATCTTCTTGCCTTCCTTCTCAAAACGCTCAACCATCTCCAAAATCTTGCTTATGCTTGACGAGCCAAGCGCCTTCACAGCCGAAAAATCAAACAGAAACAGTTCCACCTGCTGAACCTTCTCCAACATATCAAAAAGCTTAATCAGCGTGTTACTATCAACCGCACCCTTGAGCTTTACAGTCAAATTGCTGAAGCGGCTTGAATCCAGCGAAATATCGAATTTCTTCGTATGCATTATACTATCTGCGTTTGTTCTTATATAAACTCGGATTATTTCACATAAACATAAGGATATTTTAGTTTAAATACAGGAATTTTTAAACCCTTTTTCCTAAGAGCGCATCGGATAACGGGAATTTTGCACCTTTGGCGTTTTTTTTCAAAATCCTAAATACAGGTTAATTAATTCTCGCGGTCGATAATCATCAGCTCTAGTGTGTAAGCTCTGCCTTTCTTGATGCGCTTCATGAAAACTCGCCAGGACTGTTTCAGCCTGGTTTTGCGTTCGCCCGATTTGGCATGAGCAGTCGCAACAACCGAAAAATACTCAGATTTTACGGAAAACCAGTCCTTTATTTCGTTCCAGAACTCATCCTCGATTTCAACATCGATTTTGGTGGAAAAATTGCTCTTGCTTGCAATATCATTAACTCGAAAGCTGGCTTTGTCTTCATCCTCTTCCTCAGGGTCAACGTTTGCCAGGTCTTCCTCTGTTTCTCTACGTGCTTCAAGTATGCCGTTTATGATTTCAGATGGCATTTCCTCTGTCAAGGCAGTTAAAACTTCTCTCGGAGCAGTGTTAATATTAATTTTACGGATATTCGTCGAGTAACAAGTAATGAAGTCAAGCAAGGGCTTGCGGTTTTCGGTGTCTTCTTCCTCATCGAGCTCGTCTTCTTCCTCATCCTCAGGATTTTTCAGTGATTTTTTAGGCGGACCGTACAAAAGCGAACGTGTAACTCCTTCAACCATGAGCAACTCGGCAATTGTGAGAATCGCATACGGCGAACTTTTGTTAATCTTGCGGTCATCCTCAGACAGGTTCTCATACTCATCGGATTCGCCAATTGTCGGACTCGTCTCGCTAATAACAGCTTCCTGACTGCTTCCACTTCTTTCGTTGAGCCATTCGATGATATTATCAGCAATTTCATCAGCATCAATTTCTTTGCTTTTCAACGCTGAATTTTCTTCGTTTCGAGCGGAAATAATAAGACGGATTAAAATGTCTTTGGCTGCTTTGAGTTGGTCCTCTGAACCTTCTATGCATGCACGAATATTGAATTTCCTGTCCTCGTCAATAGCAACAACTTCAACTTCAGCGTCGCCAAGCTCATTTTTCTTGATTTTTTGTGCCCATGGTTCGTTAAGAGAATCGAATTCATCCTGGTCATCGAGCACGAGATATGCTTTGCTTAGTTCGATTCCACCACGAGTAGCCCAAATCATGCTTGATTCGTTTTTCAGATTACTCGAAATTATCGAGTCGATGGTAATAGATTCGATATAGCTGAAAATAATAATAATCAATATCACTAAAACAAGCAGCACAATCAGCAGAACTGCACCTTTGTCATTTTTTCGCATGATTTCTCCGCACTTTCTAATTTAAACTGTAGAAATTCCTTCCCGTTTGTTTTATCTGCCAGTTATCTCGCTAATAATAAACGCGAAATGACGAATGCGACAAAAAGACGTGCCAAATTCGGGATAATCGTTACAGTAAGCGGATGCGTCAGTTGCTGTTGTGTTAGCCTGACAAAATATTGCTCAACTGGATAATAAACTACGCCGATAATTAACAGACTCAGACTAAAAACCACGAGTTTATTCCCCTGCCTTAGAAGCAGTCCAAGGGGAAATCCAAGTAAAATAAAGGATAACGGCGCGATACTCATACCGAATCTCCGAAACAACTCCGCCTGATTCCTTGCATAACTTCTTTTGTTGAAATGTATTTCCTCCTTTAGCTCTTCAATTTCCTTTTCCATCAGTTCAAGTTCATTTTCAATTTTCTTAACAAAAGCTTCATTCGTGGAGTCAGTTGTTGAATTTTCTTCATCAATTTCATTTCCCGGAATATATGTTCCTGCTGAAGCATCTTCTTCAGGTTTTTCCTCACTCGGCGTCTCAGAGTTAAGCATCATTATTAACTCGTCTTTTTTTGTCCAGTAATCTTTCTCAAGCGAGGAGAATTTCGATTCTTTATCACTTAATTCTTGTTTGTAAATCTTGAGCTCGTCAATAAAATGGAAAGTGTTCATGGTCTTTGTGCGTCCTTTATGTTGTGAAACCTTAGGATTATGTGGGGTGAGCCTGAGCATAATATTTCCCGACTTTTTCTCCTCGGTTTCAACATCCGCACTTAAATGAGCAAATTTTCGACTAATACTCAGATTCTTCTGGAAAATTGTCTGAGGTAATTTCTCAAAAGGTTCCTTAAAAAAAATAATGAAACAATCTTTCAAATCAAAGTAAATTTCATATTGATTCTTAGAAAACGAAAGCTGCCCATTCTTTGCAGAAATCAATTGTGTAACCTTTTGATTATTCGTGAAAAGAAGCGTTAAACCCTCAAACCAGAACTCATCCTTTTTAGCATTTTCAAGTTCTTTGCGTTCTTCATAAGCCAGTGAAAAAGTTTTGAAGCTGAAAGCATTTGCACCCGACGGCAAATTCTGAAGCGATTCTGTAAGTACGTCGAATTGGCGATTATCCTCAGCACGAAAACCGACTGGCTGCAAATAATGCGTTGAAAAGAAAACGGCAATAATTCCGAGTAAACTCACAAAAAACACAGGTTTTATGAAAATCCCGAATGAAATCCCGTTAAACTGCATTATTACTTCTTCGCGTTGATTGGCAATCTGTCCAAATGTCAATGTAACACCAACCAGAAGCCCTAAAGACAGGGTGTATGGCAAAACCAGATATATTAACGGTGGTGCAGAATAAATGAAAAAAGATGCACCCATAACCGGAAATTTCCGAACGAAAACCAATGCAGATACCACAAACGCAAGCAGATTTATCGTAATAATCGCGCCTACCGTTGAAACAAGTAGTTCTCCGAGTACGTATTTCTGCAAACTATTGAAAATTTTCAGTTCCATAAAATATATCTTTAACAAGTAAGAAAAATTATCGTTAATAATCTACATAGTGTACAAAAACAGTTAATATAATTAATCGTTTTGATTATTCTTTTTGAAATATTTTAAAACACTACAAGCAGGATTCTTAGACTTTTATTTCAAAGGATGCAATATTATGCTTGTAAGAATGATAAAAACAGAAAGTAAGCATAAATGAACCCAAAATCGCGATATAAATTCAGAATTACAACTGCTGGATATGTAACCGCATCTATTATGATAATATTATTTGCCTTTGCCATTGTTATCTCCGCCAAAGGATTTAGCGAACGAGTGAACCTGATTTATGCGATTATCTCGGTTGCACTTTCATTGTTCATCATCTCTGCATATATTGGTTTTTTCAACATCAGAAACATCGAGATTATCCGAAAATTACCATCTGGAATTACCGCTGAGGACATTTTTGACATCTGGATACGTGTTTACAACACATCATCGTTTTTACCCAAAATGGGTCTGAGAATCATCGATAAATACACAAATACACAAGGAAAATCATTCGATTATGAAGGATATTGCATAACCCTGGGCTCAAAGAAGTTCGCGAACATGATATTTAGCATCTCTTTATCGTCGAGAGGTTTGTATCAGTTCGATGAAATTAAGCTAATTTCGACTTTTCCCTTTGGTATAACGGAATTTTCCACTACAATACAAATTCACGATGAAATCCTGATTTACCCTAAAATTGCTGACGTTGCTGAAATTACAAAATCGCATGTTGGCTTGTTTTCATCGACACTAATGAATCTTACGCCAGGCAGCACATTCCACGATGAATATTTCGGTGTAAGGGAGTATAATCCTGGTGATTCCATGAAATATATTCATTGGAAATTGTCCGCCAAAACGCAGAATCTGCTTGTACGGGAATATCTCGAGGAAAGCTTTCCGCCTGTTGTGCTAATCCTCGATTCATGCATTATCAAGAAGGATAAGGATTTGCAGGCATTGGAGACAGCAATCTCTGTCGTTGCTGGTCTTGCCAAAAAATTCTCGATAAAAGGCTGGCGCATTGCATTGATTGCAGAAAATCTTGAGATATTCAGCGGGTCTGGTCAGCAACATTATCTGCAGATTCTCAAAGCACTGTCGTTGTTTCAACCAAAAATGAATTCCAGACCTCTGAAAAATACTCTGACCAGGCTTAACCTTAAGAAATACAGCAATTCTATCGCGTATGCTGTCTGTCTCAGAGACAAGGGATTTTACGATTTCTCTGAGTTAACGCACTATTTTAAATCACTTGAGATCGGCAAATACAAGCAATTCCTCAGATAGCAGGATAGTGCACTGTTACATCAGTTATAAGTATTGATAGGACAGGCTTCCTAACCTGTCATTGATGACATTGTCAGTGGCAGGCAAGATGCCTGACCTACCATTTTCTCAGCAAAACCGACAGATTCTGTATATTATGCATTTGGGGGACTCAAGCAAAAACTAATTGATTGCAGTATGTTTACCGTCAAGACTTCGTGCAACTGAGTTTCTAGCAGATAAAAAATCGTAACCCATTGTTCCCGTCCATATTCTAGGATTGTTCCATCCTCTTGTTCCCGGAAGTGCATATGGATTACCGTCAATATCGAGGTTCATGCAGTCATCAAGAATATATGCCATATTAGTTGCTGTTGTGCATACATGATGATATGAGAAACCGTGGCTCGAACCCCATAAACTCAGCGTGAAATTCTGCCAGCCAATGCCTTCGATAGCATTCAGTTGCATACTTCCAAGTCTAACGCGTTGGACATTTGTTGCACCCAACATATTGTATATACAACATGAAATCGTTGCACAATCTGTGCAATTGATACGTTTCCCGTTTGTCAGTCTGTAAAATCCGGATAGATTCAAGGCGGATGTTGCCCAATTTACATAATGTGTTGCACCACTGCCAGGATTGCAGTCATAACAGTACAAGCCCGTACCATTTGAGCCAGCATCAAGGAAAAATCCCTTGTCTATTGCTGTATAAAGTTCGTCAATTGTGTCAACGTTCCCAGAAACATGCAACCCGCACCATCTGACAACATCATCTACAGTTTTAACCCAGGGGGCATACTGAGTACCAGTCGATGGAAAATATGGAGTTGCATAAATTGTATAAACCTTGTACTCAAAACTGAATTTTCCGGGAATGTCAATCCAGGTTGGACTGCCAGATGGTTTGTACTGCCAGCTCCAATCAACTGAGTATGTAAATTCATCGACATAGTTTGGTAGTGCGCCAGTTGCTGTGAAAGTAATCTTTTCACCAGGCTCATTGTCAGCATCAGTTGAGGTTGCAACGGGTGAACCACCATCTTTACAGATTGTTCTGATATCATAGCCTGAAACAGGATAATTACAGGTTTTCATGGTGCTTGTGATGTTCGAAGTTGCAGATGCACCTAGAGTAACCTCGAATTTCGGGGTAGTTCCACGAATATAGCAAATAGGAAGATTTAGTTTATTCTGCTCAATGTTGTATCCATCCATCGGGTAAGTCTTAAGGTCAGTATGAATTGCTGGTGGAGTTCTGCCTGTTCCATCGTCATTGTCCATATCTGAAACTTCATTAGATGCTTTCACCATGCTGAATTCGCCTGTTGTAGGCGTCTGAGTGAACTGTGGTGAAGTTCCGCGCATGTAATAAACCATCTGGTATTCATTATCGCCACCGTTATCAACTGCAGCGATTTTAGCGATTCCGAGCCTTACGATATCAATTGGTATATCAAGCTCTGCCAGATTGCCTGCAAGGGCTTCGATGTGAATCACGTATGAACCGGGGTCAGCAAATTTTCCATTTGTATCTTTGCCATCCCACTTGACAGTGTATGGATTGGTTCTACCTGTCAGATTCCCTGTAAAAAGTGTTCTAATATTTGCAGCACCCATTTTAACAGAAATGTCCATGACAGATTCAACGCCGTTATCACCAAGAATATATGAAAACTCAATATCACCTGCACCTACAAGCTTTGGGTCAAAAATTCTCGGATTATCAACACCAGGGTCAAGTGTTGAACATTTTACTGTCATTCCTTCAAGAGGAATTTCAGTTGGTGAACCAATTGCATTGTGTTCTATGACCAGAGTGCCGTATTTTTTGGTGAGTGGCAATATTGGCTGAAAATTCGCAGTTATAATCGTCGTTCCGCCTTCTTTCAAAACGATTAACGGATTGTTAATGTCAGGTAAAGGATCAGGAGCAGAAACCGCAAACTCGGAAGCATTTGTGCCGGTGATGCTCAAACCTGTTATCAGCATTTCCTTTCCACCGGTATTTGTAATCGTAAAATCGAAAGGTTTATCCCCACTGTTACTTACATTGCCGAAATCATGAGAAATATTGTCAATATTAAATATCGGAATCGGCTCAGCATATGCCCTCAGAGTTATTAAAAGCAATTTCCTGCCGTATTGCACGTTTAAATACGCAAATCTGTTACCTACCGGATTAATTGAATTAAATCGTACTGTGATTGTTGCTGTTCCCTTGTTCTTGGGTGCGATTAACGGATTGTCTTTTGTTGGAAGTGTCGTTGGTGAAACAATTTCGTAATCTGAAGCATTGAATCCGGTTAATGCAATTTCAGTGATTTTACAATCAGTTCCGTCATCGTTGGTTATTACAAAATCTATGTCCGAATAAGATTCAATATCAACATTGCCAAAATCAATAACATCATGTGACAGCAAATACTTATAAATCGAGAATCCAGTACAACTCATAAATTGAAACAAAATCAATAAACTAGCTAGGATGAAATATCTCTGAGTGATTTTTGTCATGTTATCCTCCAGGGAAGGTTATTAGTAATTTGCTATAATAACTTTAGATGCGAAATAAAAACTGAACAAATTATAAATAATATCGACTTTTTTCCCAATACAAACTTAAGACACCCAAAAAAAGTGGGAAATTAAAAAATAATTTGTTTTATATATTAAGATAAAAAGGAGAAAACATGCGAAATACAAGTTATTCAGCCTACATCAGTTTCAGGATATTAGCCCTATTTATTGCAATTGCGATATTTAGCATGGGTTTTTCGGTTAATGCTAAAGAAGAATTACCAGAATGCGACGACGGGAGCGTCAGAATGGTCAAGAAGGTCATTGACGGCAAGCCGTTTTTCGGCTTGGAACCACGTCTTTCTGGGGTTTCCGGCTATGGAATTGTTATAAGCTCACACAAAATGGAGATTAAGAAGGACAAAAAAGGCAGAACCAAGGAAAAACTTGTTCCCCTGTCGCAAAGCGAATTCGACAATCTGCTTTCAAACGCAAAGAATTATAGAACTCAAAAAGCCGCGTTGAAACGGCAGGCACAATGGACAGGACAGGTAACTTTTGTGCGAACCGAGCATTTTGACCTTGAATGGGACATACCGGGGATGAATATTTATAAAGAGGGAAATAAGAATCAGGTTGAATGCATGCTGATTTATGCAGAACGCTGTGAAAACATTTGGAAAGACGCTGAGAAGGTTTTCGGACCTATGGATAATTCAGATATTAACGGACCGTTACGTCCGTGTATTCATGATACTTCCAGCAATTGTAAAAAAACCGCAAAAAACTTGCTTGGCATGAAGCTCAATATTGGCCCAGTTCGCGGCACATATAGTTATATCGCCATATGGTACGACAAACAATCTATCTCAGACGACCAGGATTTGTGGGAAACGGTAACGCATAATATCGGCGGAGCAATTGTCACACAGTTTCGGGGTCTTGGGCGTAATCAGGGAAGTATTCCCGCCTGGCTTGACGAAGGTTTTGCATACTATTTAACGAGAATTCACAGGCATCTTGATAAACATACGACCAAGATGTTTGCGGAATCTGCGGAATTCGGACCTAAACAGATAGACGGCGGAACGTGGAAGAAAGTTGCGAAGCAAATGGCAGGCAAATATGACAACAAAGCGATGAGATTGGTCATGGACAAGGCAGTTTCTTCTCTTACTCAGGAAGAATGCATCATGGGCTGGTCTATTGTTTCATTTTTGATTGAGCGAAACATCGAGAAATATAAAAGGTTGTTTAAGATTCTGGATGATGATAATAGCAGGTTTGTTTCTGAAAAAGAGTTTATGAAAGACAAACTTCGATTTGACAGGGATGGCGATTTGGAGTTGAGTTCGGACGAAAAGGCAGAGGCTATTGCACGATTTCGGGGTTTTGACCTGAATGGTGACGACAAAATAGATATTGGTAAAGAAGCAATCGCCTTTGATTTTAGGAAATTCATTGAATTACAGAAACAAACCAGCACAAAGGCGGTGCGTGCTGAGGAAGCTTTACAACTAACGTTTGGGTGGACTTTAAGCGAAATGTTTGACAGATGGCGAGCATGGCTTAACGGGCGTAAATTCGAGTCAGCGGATATGCCTGATTTATCAGTAAATGTTTGGAGCAAATTTAAAAAGAACCTGAAAAAAGCGATGGAATTGGAAGACCCGGTTAAACGCGCTCGCTCACTGATGAATCTTGCGAGATTTGATTCAACCGAGGCAGCATATATTTTATATATGTTTCTTGCTGATATTGAGAAGCTTGTAAACAAAAATGAAGAACGCCCGTTGATAATTTACAAAGCTGCTCAGAAAGTCGTCTCGTTTTGGAAGGGTAAAGGTCTGAAGGCGGTTTTGCAGATGGCGACTGAAGGTAAATGCGGAAGCAAAAAGGCTGACAACGTTACAGTTATCGGATATCTGCTTCGCGGCGTCGCTGGCTGCCCTGGATTAGACAAAATCAACGTAATTCTAGCAAGACTTACGAAGCATAAAGAATTTGCTATCCGTGTTGCAGCATGTGATGTGCTTGGTGCTCGCGGAGTCATGAAAGGTGCGGATAAACATTGGGAAGCCGTTGTAAAATGCCTTAAAGATGAAGTTCGTGCGGTGAGAATCGCTGCGGTGCAGGCATTGGCAAAACTCGCCAACCGAAACGATGCTATCCAATTTGTGAAAATTGTACAGGCTTTTGTTGATATGCTGTATAACGCTGACGGAGTTATCAAAGATTATCTATACAAGGCACTTGTTGATATTACTGGTGAAGACCTTGGACCTTCTTATCATGGATATGCAAGATGGCTTCAACTTTACAAGAAAGCACTAAAAGATGGCAGCGAAAATCCTCGACCGGACGTGGGCAACAGGGGTGAAGGTGGACATAAAACCGATGAAGCACCACCTACGTACATGGGTGAGAAAATATTCGCCAAGCAAATTGTGTTTGTAATCGACCGCTCATACTCAATGATGGAGCCGATTGAAAATCTGAATCAAATTAAGAAAGAATACACCAAAGGTAAGAAGAAAAAACCAGAGGTTACCGGCAAGAAACCTAAAGAGGAAGAAGAGGAAGAGGAGGAAGAAATTGACTGGAGCAAAATCAAGGTTAAATGGGACTTGGCACGGGAAACTCTGCTTCAAACCATCCGCTCACTGAAAAAGGAACATAAATTCACAGTGATTTTGTTTGACCATCGGGTTTGGATATGGTCAACGAAAATGGTGCCTGCAACAGATGATTATAAAAAGAAAATTGAACATTTCCTCGTGAATCAACCACCTGCCGAGTCCCAGGGCGCAGCACATTGGGGTAGAACGAATATTTTCGATGCAATGGCAGCCGGATTTGTATTAACAACAGGCGAAAAAATAACATCAAGACAAGAGAAAAGACCTGCAAAAACGGGTGAAGTTGACGTGGAACTCGTAGAAAAGGGTGCAGAATTAATCAATTTGCTAACCGACGGTGCACCTACAGATGGAAAATACAGGAATACTGATGACATTCTCATGCGAATCCTTGAGCTGAACCGTACACGCAAGGTGAAGATAAACACATTCGGCATTGGACAGGGTCACAATGCGGAACTCTTGCAGGCACTTGCTAATCAAAACAACGGAAAATACAAAAACCTAACACGCGCCGGTGGATAACTGCATCAATCTTTGTAAGCACTTGTGATTTGGTTTACATAAATCATATTCGAAATCTAAAAGCAGACTTACCTGCTTCGCATTTGCTGTTGCTTAGAAAATTGTAGGTCAGGCATCTTATATGACATTTGTAGTATTGTTGACAGGTTATAAAGCATGTCCCACCGGCTTATATCCATAACCGAGAGATTACGGTTTTTTTTGTTCACTTCAGCAAAATATGTATTATTATAACGGTATTGATTCGTTTGCTGGAGTCGCAATTGCCGGGCTTTCTTTTTTACATCATCTATTGCATTATCGCTGCGGTTTTCCTGTACCTGATTTATAAAGTGTCAAGCAGGAAGTCGTCTATCCGCATCTACAAGATTGTGAAGCCTGAATCGACGAGAAATGGCAAAAATTTTCTTCACTTTTTTATCCTGATTTCCATGCTCTTTTTTTTGATTTTACTTGTGTTTTACGCCTTCAGCATGGCAATAAATCCTGATTCCCGCATTGTCCTATTCTTAGTAGTTGGTGCAATTTCCGTGCTATTTTGGGTCGGACTTAGAAACGGAGTTTATAAAGTGGGCTAAAGAGCATTTTGCGAAAATTCTTCAAATTCGGGTGAAAAATGAAAAAGGATGATAAAGACGGAAAAATAAGCAGAAAAAGCAACGGCTCCATCTGGTATGTAAGTTCCAAAGGCAGTAAATTCGGACCATTCACGATTGCTGAGATAACACATTCCCTTGAAACCGATATTTTCGACTCGGAAAGTCTCGCATGGCGCGCAGGGATGAACGATTGGTATCGCATAATTGACATTGCGGAATTTCGAGATATTGTGCGGGAGATTTCACCTGATAAGCTTAAAACCCACGAATCATCCTATCTAAAGGAAAAGCTCATCTGCCCGAACTGTTTTACGCGAATACCTATCACTGCAAAAAAATGTCCAGCATGCGAGCTTGTTCTGAAAAAAAAACGTGACGGATTCTCCGGTAAAATCAAGAAAGAACCCTGGCATTTCAGGATTTCAGTCCTTGGCGGTTTGATAATGCTTTTGTCGCTGATTTTCCCGTGGATTAAGCTGACCGACAACATCAGCATAAACGACTTCGGGTTAACGAGCTTTTATATGTACATGGTGCTGGCACTGCTGATTGTTTCTTTCAGCGTGCAAAATCTTCTTGTCAGCGGGAAACGAAACCTTGTGATTTGGATTTGCTCATTTGCTGCATTGATGCTGGTAACAATGTTTTCATCCGATATATTAGAGCGAAAACAACAAATTCAAGGTAAATATTTAACACCGCAGGCAATAAATATAGCGGATTCAGTTGAAGAAAGTACTGACGCTGAAACCGAAAATATCCTTGATGTTGGCATATTTCTGTTCGCAGTGGGTGCGCTTGTAGTTCTTTTTTCAATGACTTTACCGTCATTTTTCAGCCTGATTCGCAAACCTGCAGGTTCTATTACATTAATCATCTTGTCGATACTGATTTTCCTGAGTGTTATGCAGCTTATGAACGGCAATGCATATAAATTCATACTGGGTTGGCAGCTTCGACTCAAGGGTTACAATATTGTTGAGATTAACCGGGTTTATGATGTTCAGGATAACGGCAACATCGATAAAGTCGCAAATTTTGAGATTTTCGCGAAATTTCAGGAAACAGTTACCGAAAAAACCGTTGGCGAAGCTGATGCATCAAAAAACAATAAGATTTCGATTACAGAACATTATCTTTACGGCGTGAAATCCATTAAACTTGGTACTTTTAATGATTTATCGATGCTGAAACTTTCACGGATTCACAAGGACGATTTCTGCCTGTATCCCGAATTCACGAAGCAAAGCTCAGATGGCTGGTGATAAAGTGCTTTATGAATGAAATTGGAATATTTTTTCGAGTTTCAAGGAGCGAGAAGTTAAGCCATATCCAGCGATATAGCGGGTTTGAGCGACACAGTAAAATCCGAAAAAGAAACAATTTCAACTTGAATGACTTTTTCAACAATCAGTTAGGGGATGAAGAATGAAAGTGATTGAAATCCTTATCGATGCGCTCTATTTGTGTCTGATAATCCTGCTTTCCCCCATTTTTGTGTATAAACTGCTCAAATACAAGATATATCGAGTGCATTTCTGGGAGCGTTTCGGTGGCGTAAAATATCGTGAAAATGCCGCCGAAAAATCCTGCATCTGGATTCATGCTGTCTCTGTGGGTGAGACGATTGCTGCGATTCCGCTTGTTAAACAGCTTGCGAAAACTTATCCTAAGCACGAAATAGTCATGTCGGTTACGACAAAAACCGGTCGCGAAGTTGCGCTTACAAAATTTCCGGAAATATATTCGTTTCAGTTTCCGATTGACATGAGTTTTGCGGTTAGCAAAGCATTTGTGCGGATTCGTCCAAGTTTCATCATTTTGATGGAGCTGGAAGTTTGGCCCAATTTCATCCTTCAAGCACGCAAACGAAATGTGCCGGTGATTGTTGCAAACGGAAGACTCAGTGCGAAATCATTTAAGGGATATTTCAAGGCGCGAAAATTTATCGGATTTATGTTTAGGAAATTGACGCTGGCACTTGCACAAACCGAGAAATACGCCGACAGATTTCGCAAAATGGGTGTACAAAAAGTCGAGATGGTCGGAACAATGAAATATGACAACGTAAACATCGCAACTTCTGTTGATTTGCAAGAAAAATATCGTAAAATTCTTAAACTTGATGATGATGAAAGTTTGATTATTGCAGGCTCAGCACATCCACCGGAACATCTCGTGATTGCGAAAGCTTTCAGAATACTGCGAGAAAAAGGATACAAAGTGCGTCTGGTGCTTGTGCCCCGTCATCCTGAGAAGTATGACCGAATTAAAAATGAACTCAAAGCGTCTGGTTTTTCCTTAGAATTGCGCTCTGAAACTACTGAATCTTCAGGTATTTCAGACATAATCTTCTTTGTTGACACAATGGGCGAGCTTAGCGGGATTTATTCAGTCGGCAACATTGCATTTATCGGTGGTTCGCTGATTCCGCATGGTGGGCAGAATATGATTGAGCCGGCAGGTTTTGGTGTAATTCCGGTTTTCGGCAAAAATTGCTGGAATTTCAGTGTACCAGCAGACGAATTGCTGAAAAACGATGCTGCGGTTCAGATGAAATGCACAGTTGAACCTGATGATGACATGAAGTCAGCACGAATTATTGATGCTTCGACGGAGTTTTACACGATCTGTACAACTCTGCTTGATAACGATGAAAAATTCGCTGAAATGAGACAAAATGCGCTTGCGGTTGTCGAGAAGGGCAAAGGAGCAGCGAAACGCAGCGTTGCATTAATCAAGCAGCATCTCGAATCAGAATAATCGATCCCTCATTTTATCACTCCCTCCTTGTGGGGGAGTCGAAGAAAACGAACCGAAAGCGAAGTTTGATTCGTAGGGGGGGGGGAGATTATCATCACCGAATTAATCGAACATAGAATATTTTGTTGAAATCAACGTTTTATATTGTTCTAGCCTGGATTCTTCGGTCGCGATGCTCCCCAGAATGACACGTGGGGTTGGTTCGCTTCGCTCATAATGATACACGAATCAGTACATTTATCTCACTACTGATTAAGAATGATCACAGCCTGGCGGATTGGACCATGAACGCCCACGGTTAGAGTCTGCTCAATATCTGCAGTTCGTGAAGGTCCGGTGATAAACGTGATTGCAGGTGGCAGAAGAATTTCACCCGTTTCGTTTGTGAATATTTCCGTCAATTTCTCAAGTGCAGTTTTCAAGTCTGGCATGATGTTTTCCTGATTCAGAATTGCCAAATGCACAGGCGGCAAAATCGAAAGTGAACGAATTGGATTATTTTCTACAATTGTGCCGGTATCAGCAATTCCCAAAATCGGAAATGTAACGCTGAGAACACATTTTTCAAAAACCGTTTCCCGATAATTCCCGCTTTCATACAATTCGTCAGCATATAAAACGTTCAACTCATTGTTTTTTAGCTCCTGCAGCATATCGTTTGCATTAAATCCGTTAATATTATCCAACATGGGCTCACGCGTTTCAAAGATTGCAGCTTTTTTGTCAGCAGTTTCGATTAATTTGATGGAATCGAGAAAATCCGCAAAATTTTCGATAATTTCACCGTTGGCGGATTTTAAATGCGATTTAAACGAAGCAATTATTTCAGATAAAGGTTTCAGTGATGTTGAATTTTGCTCATTCATCAGTCTTGACATTCCTTGCAGATTCCGACAAACCAGCATTGGCGTTTTCCAATTTTGTGCCCTTCGATTTCCTTAAAATTCTTGTCATTGGGGAAATTCTCGTGCAAATCGTAAATCATTCTGCATTTTGTGCAAAAGAAATGAGGATGATACTCCTTAACAAGTTGGTATCTTGCACGCTCTTTCTCAATTGTAAGCTCTTCAAGCACATTCTCTTTAACCAGTGTCTGCAACGTATTGTAAACTGTTGCCTTCGATAATATAGGAAGCTGATCCTTCAAATCTTCAAAAATATCTTCAGCAGTTGGATGCCCATCAAGTTTCAGCAGATACGCTAAGATAGCTAATCTCTGGTTTGTAACCGTTATATTTGCGTTATATAATAATTTCTTTGCTGAATCGTCTTCTTTTGTAATTGCCATCTTTTCTCCTGAACACCAATATGTGTAGTATATTTATGTACTGAGATACAAATAATTAATATCAATTCTAATATTGTACACACTATAAAATCATAATAATAATCGTTCTACAATATTTTAATCAATAATTTCATAAAACGTCCACTCATACCCATCAAAATCCGTAACTGAAAAGAGCTTCCATCCGAATTCATACTCAGACAATTCCTGAGTAATTTTAAAAGGTACACAGCTTTTCACATGTTCATAGAATTTATCGACATTTAAAATCCGAATCTGAAATTTCGCACCAAGTCCTTTACTTTTTCTTAACAAAGAATCGCCTCGAGTGCCAACAGAACTAAGATATAACGAGATAACATTATTATCGAGATAGGCAAAAAAAATCGGCTCACCACGTGTTTTCATGAGTTTGAATTCCAAAATCTCTGTATAAAACGAGATGCTTTCTTCGAGTTTATTAACAATAAGATGGATAGAAAAAGTTTTGTCTGTCATTTTACACTCACAAAATCAATTAATGTTACAAACCTAAAAAAAAATTCTGAACCGTATAATTATTGTTTAATATAGTATGATGGTTCTTCTGTTAACAGCAAGTTAATGCAGATATATTTGCAAATGGATTATAGGAGATATTATGGGATTTATGAAAGAATTATTCGGAAAATCTGTGCAGCTTAA